>CALWYI010000097.1 GCA_944385715.1 uncultured Oscillospiraceae bacterium
TGTGCGCCGCCCACAGCAGCGAGCACATGGTGGCCCCCCGGCTGGTCTACATCTCCAACACCACCGAGGTGGGCACCGTCTACCGCCTGGCGGAGCTGCGGGCCCTCCGCGCCGCCTGCGACAGTCTGGGCCTCCTCCTCTACTGCGACGGCGCCCGGCTGGGCGCCGCCATCACCGCCCCCGGCTCCGACGCGGGCTTCGCCGACTACGCCGCAGCCTGCGACGCCTTCACCATCGGCGGCACCAAGAACGGCCTCCTCTTCGGCGAGGCCCTGGTGATCGTCAACCCCGCCCTCCAGCCCGCCTTCCGCTTCCACATGAAGCAGCAGGGGGCCATCCTGGCCAAGGGCTGGCTCCTGGGGGTGCAGTTCTCCGCCCTTCTCCGGGATGATCTCTACCTGAAGCTGGCCGCCGTCTCCAACCGCATGGCTGCCCTTCTGGCCAAGGGACTGGCGGAGCTGGGCATGCCGCCCCGCTTCGCTCCGGAGAGCAACATGGTCTTTCTGGCCCTGCCCAGGGAGACGGCAAAGGCGCTGGAATCCTCCGTGGCCTTCGAGTACCAGGGGGATGTGGATGCGGACACCGTGTGCATCCGGCTGGTCACCGGCTGGTACAACACGGAGAAGGACGTAGCGGCCCTTCTGGCCCTGCTGAAGGAGGTGCGATGATGACAGAACTTGAGAAATACCAGGCCTTCCACCAGCGCATCCGCCAGCGGAAGGCGGAGATCCCCGGCGAGCTGGAGGCCCTCCGGCAGGCCGGGAAGGGCAAGACCGTCCAGTTCAGAGAGCTGCTGGCGGAGAAGCTCACTGTGGAGATGATCCTCACCCAGCTGCGATACGCGGGGTTGGAGGATTGACGACAAACCGGCGGGGCCGCTCTTAGAAACGAGCGGCCCCGCCGGTTCATCTTTTAAAGCGCCTGTTTCTCCACGGCCGGAAGGGCGCCCAGGAACTCCTCCAGCTCCCGGAAGGTGCCCCGGCGGAAGGCGTCGATGGGCCTGTCCTCCGGGTTTTCCAGGTAGTCCGTCACCAGAAAGGCCTCCATCCCCACGTCCAGGGCGGCCATATCGTCCACCGGGTTGTTACCCACCATCAGACACTCCTCCGGCTGCCGCCCGATATGGGCCAGGATATCCCGGAAATAGGCCGGGTTGGGCTTGCTGTGGCGGCTGTTCTCGTAGGTGGTGATATAGGCAAAATCCTGGGGGCAGAGCCCCACCCACTTCATCCGGGTCTCCACCGCCGCGGCGGGGAACACCGGGTTGGTGGCCAGGACCAGGCCGTAGCCCTTCTCCCGCAGGCCCTCCACCAGGGGCCGCCGGTCCGCCTGGCAGCGCAGCACCTGCCGCACCTCGTCAAACTCGTGGCGGTAGAAGTCGTCCAGGTTGCTCTCCAGGGCCAGGGCCTGAACCCCCAGCGTCTGGGTGAACACCTCCCAGAAGATCTGGCGGTTGGTGTACCGGCCGTCATTTTTGATCATGGCCCCGGTGCCCTTCCACAGGGCCGCCGTCAGCTTCTCCCCGTCGTAGCCCATGGGCCCCAGGCGGCGGAGCAAGGTCTTGAAATAGGCCTGAATAAACTCATCCTGGACAAAGGGCAGCAGCGTGCCGTCCAGGTCAAACAGTACTGTCGTCAGCATAGTCTGTCTCCTCGCGGGTCACAATTTCTGTATAGTATACCAAATAAAGAAGAATTTGGCAAGAGAGGCCGCGGCAGTCCCCCTTCCTTCCGGCCGCGGCGGCAAAAAAGCGGGGAACGCGCCATGCGTTCCCCGCTTCGTTTCCTCAAATGCCTCGTCCCAGAGATCTCCGTCCCGCGCTACCGCAGAGCCCGGCAGCCGGCCACCGGGTCCTGCCCCTTGTGGGTAATGGCGTGCCACTGCCGTGTGTCCCGGAACAAAGACACCACCTGCAGCGGCAGCCAGGAGGCCATAAAGACCGGAAAGAGCAGGATGGTCCTGGTCATTCCCTGGAGTCCGTAGCCCCCCAGCAGACACAGCAGCACGCTCAGTCCCACGCCCCCCACATAGTAGAGCCCCACCGTGCAGGCGGCCACCACCGCGGTGACCTCCTCCCCCGCCGCCAGGCTGGACAGCACCCCGCCCAGCAGCAGCAGGGCGGATGTGGCCTGGGTGAAGGGCGCCACAAGATACATGCTGATGTCCCAGCGCAGCCAGGGTCTGGGGCAGTCCTCCGCCCACAGCCGTCCCAGCTCCTTCTTTGCCACCTGCATCACGCCGCTGCACCAGCGCTTGCGCTGGCGCAGGGACATAAAGAAGCTGTTGGGCTCCTCATCGTAGTTCACCGCGTCCGGCACCCACCAGATCCTGTACCCGGTCCGGGCGCACTGGGCGGCAAATTCCGCGTCCTCCGTGATAGTGGAGGTGTTCCAGCCCCCCAGCGCCTCCAGCACCTCCCGGCACACGGCAAAGCCGCTGCCCACCAGTCGGGCGGAGAGGCCGCAGGCGGCCCGGGGCCGGTTCCAGATCAGATCAAAGCAGGTGTTGTACAGGCCGTAGCACCCGGCCACGCCGCTGGCGGTGGGATTCCCCGCCCGGGTGCGGGTCTTGAGGACCCTGGCCCCGGCGGCAATGGCGTCGTTGACCCGGGAGAGGTAGTCGCGCTCCAGAACGTTGTCCGCGTCAAAGACCACGAAGGCGTCGTAGTCCAGGGGCAGCAGCTGCTCGAAGGCCTCGTGGAGGGCGCCGCCCTTGCTGGACACGGGGCCCACGCAGTGGATGATCCTCGCTCCGGCGGCGGCCGCCGCGGCCTCAGTGAAGTCGGTGCAGTTGTTGGGCACCACGTATACGTCCCGCAGGTCTGCGGGGTAATCCTGGCTCAGAACGCTGTGGACCAGATTCCCGATAACCGCCTCCTCGTTCCGGGCGGCCACCACCACGGCGAACCGGGTCCGGGGGGCGGTGCGGGGGTACTTTCTTCTCCGCCGCAGGGCAAACATCGCCACCGCGGCAAAATACAGGGTAAAGATTTTCAGAGACAGGGACAGGATAAAGAGCAAGTCGTCCATAGTCTACCTCCTGCGTTCGCCTCATGCCCGTTGTTTTCGACGGAACTTTCCAACGGCGGCGCTTTGCCGCCGCTGCGGAGATCCGGTTTTCGCTTAGCATCATACCATATCTTTTTTAAATTGCAAGAGCCGATTTTTTAAAGATTATTTAAGGAAAAATCTTAATCGGCCCTTAAAAAACTGGCCCCTTTTTTCTTAATACAGAATGTGCTAAAATACGAGGGAAAGGTGGGAGATACCCGATATGGCCAACATTCTGATCTGTGACGACGAGCGGGATATCGTGTCCGCTCTGAAAATCTATCTCTCCTCCGAGGGCTACACCCTCTACGAGGCCTACACCGGCCGGGAGGCCCTGGAGATCGTCCGCAAGCACGACATCCATCTCATCCTGATGGACATCATGATGCCGGAGATGGACGGCATTGCCGCCACCGCCAAGCTCCGGGAGGAATACAACATCCCCATCATCCTCCTCACCGCCAAGAGCGAGGACACGGACAAGGTGCTGGGGCTGAACATCGGCGCCGACGACTACATCACCAAGCCCTTCAACCCCATCGAGGTCCTGGCGCGGGTCCGCTCCCAGCTCAGGCGGTACACCTCCCTGGGGGGCATGGAGCAGCGGCCCAGCAAGCTGGTCATCGGCGGTATCGTCCTCGACGACGACACCAAGACCGTCACCGTGGACGGCGAGCCGGTGAGCCTGACCCCCATCGAGTACAACATCCTGCTGCTCCTTATGCGCCACCCCGGCCGGGTCTACTCCTCCGCCCAGATCTATGAGCAGGTGTGGAACGAGGCCGCCTTCGGCTCCGAGGGCGCGGTGGCGGTCCACATCCGGCACCTGCGGGAGAAGCTGGAGATCACCCCCTCGGAGCCCCGGTACCTGAAGGTGGTGTGGGGGCTGGGCTACAAGATGGAGCCCAACAACTGAGCAATACGCAACGAGCAAAGGAGGCTGCGCAATGAAGAAACTTTTTGCCGCACTGGCGGTTTTGTCCCTGCTGGCGGCCGGACTGTGGGGCATCCTCAGCTGGAAGGCCTACTACGATGCGTGACCTGCGGGGGAGCCTGCCGGCGAAAGTAGGGGCCATGGTCCTGGCCACCGTCCTGGCCGTGGGGGCCGCGCTGTGCTATGTCGCCACCGCGGCTGTCTGGAACGGATATGGCACAGCCCCCACCTACTATGAGGACATTCTCTGCCGGGAGACCATGAACGACGCCATGAACAACGCCCTGTACCTGGTCACCGAGCCGGACAGCTCCATGCAGTCGGAGTACGCCTACCGCCAGGAGATCCGGTACGCCGGCTTCGCCTACGCGGTCTACTACGGCGATCCGGCCGACGGTATGCTGCTGGGCTCCGGCGGCGAGCAGGAAAACGCCGTCATAGGCCGGGAGGCCACCCTCACGGTGGAGACCACCGCCCAGCCCCCCTCCGGCACCTCCAGCAGCGGTGAGACGGGAGAGCTTACCTCTCAGGAGGCCGCCGGCTACTACACCGTGGTGGGCCGGCTGTACCAGGAACTGCCCTCCTACGGTATCTTCCACCTGTCTTACCTCCTCTACAGCCTGATCCACCCCATCTCCGGCGCGTCCACCGTGCTCTTCGGCCTCTGCTGCCTGGGGACGCTGCTGTGCCTGATCTTCCTGCTCTGCGCCGCGGGCCACCGGGCCGGGGTCCAGGGGCTTGTTCCCAACTGGCAGGACCGCGTTCCCCTGGAGCTCTACTTCATCGGCGACGCGGTGCTCCTCTATGTTATTCTCGTGATGGCCGACGGTATTCTTTCCTCCGGCGGCAGCGCGAACGACGGGGAGCTCCTGGGCCGGATCGGCGGCGTGTTCCTCTGCGTTCTGACGGGCTGGGTGGTCCTCCTGGCCGCCCTGATGACCGTCTCCACCCGGCTCAAGCTGGGGAAGTGGTGGCGCAACTCCCTGTGCTATATGCTCCTGCGGCTTTTCCTGTCCTGCTGCCGGAAAATCTGGCGGGCCATGGGGGACTTCTTCCAGATCCTCCCGGTGGCCTGGCGGGCCGTGGTGCTGGTGGGCGGGGTCCTGGTTGCCCAGACCTTTCTGACCCTGGCCATGTTCATCAGCTACAACAACAACGGGTTCTTCTTCCTGGTACTGCTGGCGCTGGATCTGCTGGTAATCGTGGCCACAGCCGCCCTCTGCCGCCAGCTCCAGCAGATCCGGGACATGGGGGCCGCCCTGGCCGCCGGAAACCTGGAGGCCAAGATCGACACCCGGAAGATGGCCCGCGACGTCAAGCGCCACGCCGAGAACCTCAACGCCATCGGCACCGGCATGACCCGAGCGGTGGAGCAGCGGATGAAGTCCGAGCGGCTGAAGACCGAGCTCATCACCAACGTCTCCCACGACATCAAGACCCCCCTCACCTCTATCGTCAACTACGTGGACCTTCTGAAAAAGGAGGAGCTTCCCGAGAAGGCCACAGAGTATCTGGCGGTGCTGGACCGGCAGTCCAAACGGCTGAAGAAGCTGACGGAGGACCTGGTGGAGGCCAGCAAGGCCTCCACCGGCAACGTGGCGGTGCGCCTGACCCCCATTCTGGTCAACGAGATCGTTCACCAGGCCATTGGCGACTACGATGAGCGGCTGGCCGCCGGAAAGCTGGAGGTGGTGGTCAGCACCTATCAGGGCAACCTCAACGCCCTAGCGGACGGGCGGCTCCTCTGGCGGGTGCTGGATAACCTTCTGAGCAACGTGTGCAAGTACGCCCTGGCGGGCACCCGGGTATACATCGACCTCGCCTCCCGGGACGAGCGGGTGGTGGTATCCATGAAGAACATCTCCCGGGACCCTCTCAACGTCAACGCCGACGAGCTCATGGAGCGCTTCGTCCGGGGGGACGCCTCCCGCCACACCGAGGGCAGCGGCCTGGGGCTGAACATTGCAAGGAGCCTCATGGAGCTCATGGGCGGCACCTTCTCCCTGAGCGTGGACGGGGACCTGTTCAAGGCGGAGCTGACCCTGCGGCAGGTGCCGGAGGCCCCGCCGGAAATCCCCGGGGCATGAATCACTGTCTCTGCGCCCTCCCGGAATCGGGAGGGCGCTTTCTATCCGAGGATCTGCTGTCTCCGCAGGCAAAAAACGGCCCGGGGCAAAGCCCCGGGCCTTCTGCGTTACTTTCAATTACTTGCTGCCGCCCACCATGGAGGCGATCTCAGCGGCGAAGTCGTCCTGCTTCTTCTCGATGCCCTCGCCCTTCTCGAAGCGAACGGCGTTCTTGAAGGCGACGGCGCCGCCCAGAGCCTTGGCGGAGGACTCGATATACTTCTCCACAGTCATGGTGTTGTCCTTGACGAACTCCTGCTGGAGCAGGCAGTTCTCGGCATAGAACTTGTTGAGCTTGCCGATGACGATGTTCTCCTTGACCTTGTCGGGCTTGCCCGCCATCTTGGGATCGTTGGCCATCTGGGCCAGCATAATCTTCTTCTCCTCATCCAGCACGTCCTGGGTGACCTGGGTCTTGTCCCAGAAGCGGGGATTGAGAGCGGCGATCTGCATGGCCACGTCCTTGCCGATCTCGGTGGCGTCGATGCCGCCGGAGACCTCCAGGTTCACCAGCACGCCGATCTTGCCGCCGGCGTGGACATAGGCCACGGAAGTGCCCTCGGTGAAGAAGGCGAAGCGGCGGACCTTGATGTTCTCGCCGATGACCAGGACCATCTCCTGCTGCTGCTGGGTAACAGTCAGATCAGTGCCGTTGTACTGGCAGGCCATGAGGGCGTCCAGGTCGGCGGGCTTGTTGGCGGCCACGGTGGCGGCCACGCCCTTGACGAAATCCACGAACTTCTCGTTCTTGCCCACGAAGTCGGTCTCGGCGTTGACCTCGACCACCACGCCCACGCCGTCGATGACGGCGGCGTAAGCCATACCCTCGGCGGCGATGCGGCCGGCCTTCTTGGCGGAGGCGGCCAGGCCCTTCTCACGCAGGTACTCGATGGCCTTGTCCATGTCGCCGTCGGAGGCCACCAGGGCCTTCTTGCAGTCCATCATGCCCACGCCGGTCATCTCGCGCAGGTTCTTAACATCAGCAGCGGTAAAAGCCATAATTGTTATCCTCCAGTATGATAATATTGTAGACAGGAAAATGGGGCGGGACTCTCCCCGCCCCATAGGGTTTCCGGTATTACTCGGCGGCAGCTTCCTTCTCAGCGGCGGCGGCCTCCACCTGCTCGCCCTGACGGCCCTCGATCATGGCGTTGGCCATGATGGAGGCGATGAGCTTGATGGCGCGGATGGCGTCGTCGTTGCCGGGGATGGGGTAGTCGATCTCGTCGGGATCGCAGTTGGTGTCGGCGATGGCCACCACGGGGATGCCCAGCTTGTGGGCCTCGGCGATGGCGTTGCGCTCCTTGCGGGTGTCCACGATGAACAG
>CALWYI010000098.1 GCA_944385715.1 uncultured Oscillospiraceae bacterium
GGCAAGGCCCTGTGGGGCAAGCTCTACGGCCAGTGGCTGTGCGAGGGCGCGGTGTTCACCTACGACTTCGACAAGTTTGACGCCGCCGATATCCTGCCTCTCTTCAAGCAGTACAACATCACCACCTTCTGCGCCCCGCCCACCATGTACCGCATGTTCATCAAGGAGGACCTCTCCAAGTATGACCTGAGCACCATCCGCCACGCCACCACCGCCGGCGAGGCCCTGAACCCGGAGGTGTTCCGCCAGTTCGAGGCCCAGACCGGCCTGCAGATCTACGAGGGCTTCGGCCAGACCGAGACCACCCTCACCATCGGCAACCTGGTGGGCAACAAGCAGAAGATCGGCTCCATGGGTAAGCCCATCCCCACCTACGACCTGGTGCTGGTGGACCACGACGGCAACGAGGTGCCCCGGGGCGAGAACGGCGAGATCTGCATCCGCACCGATACGGAGAAGGGCGTGCCCTGCGGCCTGTTCGCCGGCTACTACCGGGACGACGCCCAGACCCAGGAGGTCTGGCACGACGGCCTCTACCACACCCGGGACGTGGCCTGGCAGGATGAGGACGGCTACCTCTGGTATGTGGGCCGGGCCGACGACGTCATCAAGTCCAGCGGCTACCGCATCGGGCCCTTCGAGATCGAGAGCGTCATCATGGAGCTGCCCTATGTGCTGGAGTGCGGCGTGTCCGCCGCCCCCGACGAGATCCGGGGCCAGGTGGTCAAGGCCTCTATCGTCCTGGTCAAGGGCACCGAGGGCACCGAGGAGCTCAAGAAGGAGATCCAGAATTACGTCAAAAAGCACACCGCGCCCTATAAATACCCCCGGATCGTGGTGTTCCGGGATGAGCTGCCCAAGACCATCAGCGGGAAGATCATCCGCAACAAGCTGTAATTTTCGGGGGCTCCGCCCCCGCGGGGCTGATTCGCCCGTCGCCGGGCGGGCGGAAACGGAATTGGGGGCTATGCGCCCCCAAACCCCGCAGTTCACTTTTGTACGCACAAAAGTGAACCGAAAAAGCGCCAAAACCAAGGTTTTGGATTCCTTTGCCTAATCGGTCTCCATCGGATTTGATACTGCGCAGCCACTGAAGCTACCAAATCCTCCGGGCATCTGATCTGCGGTGGGCTTCTCATCGATGCTTCGGCCGTTGGCCCTGTTAAAGGGATGGATTCATCTGTTTTTTTGCACAACAAGAAATGCCCATCAGCCCGAGGGGCGACAGCCGAAGTTCGTGAAGCACTGCACCGATTACGAGGAAGCCGGGGGCAAAGAGGTATTTCAGTGGCAACCGGGTGCTCCCTTGCAGGTGTCCGATTAGGCAAACAGAGGGGGGCCGGGGTCTCCCCGGCGCGCTTTTGCCTACTTTTCCCGCGCAGGAAAAGTAGGCCCGCGGAGCGTCTCCAGCCTGAAGGGCTGAAAAAGTCCCCTCGGCGGCACTGCCCGCCAAGCAACCGCCCGAGGCTCGGGGGACGGTGCCGCCGCAGCCCACGAATGAAAATTTATACTTGACCTTTTGCCAGAGATTTGGTAATATGGTGCCAAACTGAATGAAGGGCCCCTGAGGGGCCGCCCAAAAACTGTGACGGAGAGGGCTCCGGAGGTAGTTTTTCAGAGAACCGGCGGTTGGTGCGAGCCGGGAAAACGATGCCGCGAGTTTGTAGCTCCCGAGTTGGAAGGAAGAAACCGGTCCCTGCCGGGAGTAGAACCTTCCCGTGACTGCCGCGTGAGTGCATAGGGCTTGTTGGAGCCCGATGAGGGGCGCCGCGTAAAACCGGCGCAATTTGAGTGGTACCGCGGGTATTTTATACTCGTCTCAAAGATTACCGTATCTTTGGGGCGGGTTTTTTCTTTGCCCCACAGGGAAGATCAAGGAGGATCGTTCTATGAAACAGCAGATGAAAGGGTTGGATTTCAAGCTCCAGGAGATGGCTGCCCGTATCCGCGAGCTGCGGGAGATTGAGGGCATGACCCAGGAGCAGATGGCCGCCGAGACCGGCGTGACCCTCGCGGAGTATCAGGCCTGCGAGACCGGCCAGAGTGATCTGAACTTTGCCTTTATCTACCGCTGCGCCCAGATCTTCGGCGTGGACGTCACCGACATCATCGAGGGCACCAGCCCCCGCCTGGCCAACTACACCCTCACCCGGGCCGGCGAGGGCCAGCACATCGAGCACGCCCACGGCATGACCTACTTCAACATGGCCCCCCACTTCAAAAAGCGGGTGGCGGAGCCCCTCTACGTGCTGGCGGAGTACAGCGATGAGGCGCAGATCAAGCCCATCGAGGTCACCACCCACGAGGGCCAGGAGTGCGACATCGTCCTCTCCGGCCAGCTGAAGGTCCAGGTGGGCGAGCACATTGAGATCCTCAACCCCGGCGACACCATTTACTACAACTCCACCGCCCCCCACGGCATGATCGCCACCGGCGGCAAGGACTGCGTCTTCTACGCCATCGTGCTCAACAGCGCCGAGGAGATCCCCCTCCCCGCCAAGGAGAAGAAGCTGGAGCGCCGGCCCCAGGAGGAGAGCGCCGAGAAGCGGATCTGGGAGGATTTCATCGACGTCACCGAGGGGGAGGACGGCTCCCTCCAGTCCATCTCCTTCAAGAACCCCGACCACTTCAACTTCGCCTTCGACGTGGTGGATGAGCTGGCCCGGCGGAAGCCGGACAAGCTGGCCATGCTCCACGTGGACAAGAACAAGGTGGAGCGCCGCTTCACCTTCGAGGACATCAGCCGGGCTTCCAGCCGGGCCGCCAACTACTTCAAGAACCTGGGCATCAAGCGGGGCGACCGGGTGCTGCTGATCCTCAAGCGCCACTACCAGTTCTGGATCGCCATGATGGGCCTGAACAAGCTGGGGGCCGTGGCGCTGCTGGCCTCCAACCAGATGCTGGCCCACGACCTGGAGTACCGCTTCAAGGCCGCCGGCATCACCGCCGTCATCGCCACCGGCGACGACCAAGTGCCCGAGCATGTGGAGGAGGCCGCGGCGGCGGCCTGTCCGGAGATGCTCAAGATCATGGTGGGTCCCCGGCGGGAGGGCTGGCACGACTTTGACAGCGAGTACACCGTGTTCCGCAGCACCTTCCCCCGGGAGGCGGACGCCCCCTGCGGCGAGGACACGATGCTGATGTTCTTCACCTCCGGCACCACCGGCTATCCCAAGGCCGCCGCCCACTGCTACAAGTACCCCCTGGGCCACTTCATCACCGCCAAGTACTGGCAGTGCGTGAACCCGGAGGGACTGCATCTCACCATCAGCGACACCGGCTGGGCCAAGGCCATGTGGGGCAAGCTCTACGGCCAGTGGCTCAATGAGGCGGCGGTGTTCGTCTACGACTTTGACCGCTTCCACGCCGACGACATCCTGCCCATGTTCGCCAAGTACCACATCACCACCTTCTGCGCACCGCCCACCATGTACCGCATGCTCATCAAGGAGGACATCAGCAAGTACGACCTCTCCAGCATCGAGCACGCCACCATCGCCGGCGAGGCGCTGAACCCGGAGGTGTTCCTCCAGTTCCAGAAGGCCACCGGCCTCTCCGTCATGGAGGGCTTCGGCCAGAGCGAGACCACGGTGATGATCGGCAACCTCATCGGCATGAGCCCCAAGATCGGCTCCATGGGCAAGCCGGTGCCCCTGTATCCTGTGGACCTGGTGGACCACGACGGCAACAGCGTGGACGTGGGCCAGGTGGGCGAGATCGTCATCCGGGCCGGGAGAGAGGACATCTGCGGTCTCTTCCGGGGCTACTACCGCAACAAGGAGGGCACCAACGCCGCCTGGCACGACGGCATGTACCACACCGGCGACACCGCCTGGCGGGATGAGGACGGCTACTTCTGGTACGTGGGCCGGGTGGACGACCTCATCAAGTCCAGCGGCTACCGCATCGGGCCCTTTGAGATTGAGAGCGTTATCATGGAGCTGCCCTACGTGCTGGAGTGCGGCGTGTCCGCCGCCCCGGACCCCATCCGCGGCCAGGTGGTGAAGGCCTCTATCGTCCTCACCAAGGGCACCGAGGGCACCGAGGAGCTGAAAAAGGAGATCCAGAACTACGTCAAGGAGCACACCGCTCCCTACAAGTATCCCCGGATCGTGGTGTTCCGGGATGAGCTGCCCAAGACTACCAGCGGGAAGATTATCCGCAGCAAGCTGTAATTTTAATGGAGCCTACCTGGCCCCAAACCCCGGTACTCACTATTGGGGCCTCCCCGGCCCCAAACCCCGGGTCACTTTTTCCTCGGCGAAAAAGTGACCAAAACGCCGCCGGGGACTCCCCGGACCCCCTTTATTTGTCCAATCGGTCTCAATAAAGTTTGCTGCTGCGCAGCCACTGAAGCAGCCAAATCCTTCGGGCATATGATTTGCGGCGGGTATCAATTCTGACTTCGGCCTCCGGCCCTGTTAAAGGGACAGATGCATCTGTTTTTCGCGCGACAAGAAACACCCATCAGCCCGAGGGCCGTCAGGCGAAGTCGGATACACGCCGCAGCGATTACGAGGAGGCCGGAGGCAAGAAGGTGTTTCAGTGGCAACCGGGTGCTCCCTTGCAGGTGTCCGATTGGACAAACAAAGGGGGCCTGGGGTCTCCCCAGCGCCTTTTTGGTGACTTTTTGTGCGTACAAAAAGTCACCCGGGTCCGGGGCGGGGAGCCCCGGGAGCTGAAGTCCGAAGCAGCTGGCTTCGGAGGCTCCGCAGAGCGAAAAAAAGGAGAAGTTCAGAGGACCCCTCCTCTGACAACCACCCCGCCGCCTGGGAAGGCGGCAACCGCCCCGCCGGCGGCCGCCGGCAAAGGAGAATGCCTATGGACATCAAGCGCGTGACCCTCTTTGCCGGGCACTACGGCTCCGGCAAGACCAACATCGCCGTCAACTTCGCCCTGTACCTGCGAAAGCTGGGCAAGAAGGTGGCCATCGCCGATCTGGACATCGTGAACCCCTACTTCCGCACCAAGGACAGCGCCAGGGAGCTGGCCGAGGCGGGGGTGGATCTCATCTCCCCCCAGTTTGCCAACTCCAACGTGGATCTTCCCGCCCTGCCGGCGGAGGCCTACCGCCTGGTGGAGGACAGGAGCCTCTACGCCGTTATGGACATCGGCGGCGACGACCGGGGGGCCTACGCCCTGGGCCGCTACGCCCCCTTCATCCGGGAGGAAAACGACTTCCAGATGGCCTTCGTGGCCAACCCCTACCGGCCGCTCACCCGGACGCCGGAGGAGGCGCTGGAGGTGATGCGGGAGATCGAGGCGGCGGGAGGCCTTCCCTTCACCGCCATCGTCAACAACGCAAATCTGGCCCACGAGACCACAGCGGACCATGTTCTGGCCGCCAGGGACTACATGGCGGAGCTCAGCCGTCTCAGCGGCCTGCCGGTGTGGATGACCACCGCCGAGGAGACGGTGGCGGCGGAGCTGCAGGGGAAGGTGGAGAACCTTCTCCCCATGTCCCTCCAGGCCAAATACTTCGATCTGCCCGAGCAGAAGGGGCCCCCCAAGGCCCGTCCCCTGTTCGGCTGAGCATAGGCGCCGCCCCAGGCCGCGCCGCGAACCCCATCCAGGCAAAATCAGCCATTCTATCTGGCAGCAAATAAAGGAGGAGCCACCATGGCGAAAGTAACGTTCAAGACGGACCTCTGCAAGGGCTGCGGACTGTGCGTGGAGGCCTGCCCCAAGCACATCCTGGCCATTGCCAAGGACAAGATCAACAAGAAAGGCTATTCCCCCGCGGAGATGACCGACCAGTCCCAGTGCATCGGCTGCGCCTTCTGCGCCACCATGTGCCCCGACTGCATCATCACTGTGGAGAAGTAAGGAGGCAAAGGTATGGCAGAGAGAGTACTGATGAAGGGCAACGAGGCCATCGCCGAGGCGGCGATCCAGGCCGGCTGCCGCCACTATTTCGGCTACCCCATCACCCCCCAGACGGAGGTGGCGGCCTACATGGCCAAGAAGATGCCCAAGATCGGCGGCGTCTTCCTCCAGGCGGAGAGCGAGGTGGCTTCCATCAACATGGTCTACGGCGCTGCCGCCGCGGGCATGCGGGTGATGACCTCCTCCTCCAGCCCCGGAATCTCCCTGATGGGCGAGGGCCTGAGCTATATCGCCGGCAGCGACGTGCCCGCCTTCGTGGTGAACGTCCAGCGGGGCGGCCCGGGCCTCGGCGGCATCCAGCCCAGCCAGAGCGACTACTTCCAGGCCACCCGGGGCGGCGGACACGGCGACTACCACATGATCGTCCTGGCCCCCGCCTCCGTCCAGGAGATGGCCAGCCTCACCGTCAAGGGCTTCAACCTGGCGGACAAGTACAGCATGATCGCCATGATCCTGGCCGACGGCACCATCGGCCAGATGATGGAGCCCATCTCCTTTGAGGACGTGGAGGTGGAGCACTACGACAAGCCCTGGGCCCTCACCGGCACCGAGTGTAAGCGTAAGCACAACATCGTCAACTCCCTCTACCTCCAGCCCGACGTGCTGGAGCAGAAGAACTTCGAGCGCTACGAGAAGTACAAGGCCGTGGAGGAGAACGAGGCCCTCTACGAGAGCTACATGATGGACGACGCGGAGCTTTGTGTGGTGGCCTTCGGCATCGCCTCCCGCGTGGCCAAGAACGCCGTGGTGTCCGCTCGGGCCGAGGGCATCAAGGCCGGCCTCATCCGGCCCATCACCCTCTGGCCCTTCCCCAAGAAGGCCATCAGCCAGGCCGCGGACCAGGTGAAGTGCTTTGTGTCCGTGGAGCTGAGCATGGGCCAGATGGTGGAGGACATCCAGCTGGCCTCCGGCTGCCGCCGCCCCGTGTCCCTGTGCAACCGGGTGGGCGGCATGATCCCCAGCCCCGACCAGGTGCTGGAGAGTATCCGCAAGGCTGCGAAAGGAGAGAACTGAGATGGCAATCGTATTTGAGAAACCCAAGGCGCTCACCGACGCCGTTCTGCACTACTGCCCCGGCTGCCCCCACGGCATCATCCATCGTCTGGTGGCGGAGGCCATCGACGAGCTGGGCATCGAGGGCAAGACCATCGGCGTGGCCCCCGTTGGCTGCGCGGTGATGGCCTACGACTACTTCACCTGCGACATGATCGAAGCGGCCCACGGCCGCGCCCCCGCCACCGCCACCGGCATCAAGCGCAGCCGCCCCGACAACATCGTCTTTACCTACCAGGGTGACGGCGACCTTGCCTCCATCGGCATGGCGGAGACGGTCCACGCCGCCGCCCGGAACGAGAACATCACCATCATCTTCGTCAACAACGCCATCTACGGCATGACCGGCGGCCAGATGGCCCCCACCAGCCTCCCCGGCCAGGTGACCCAGACCTCCCCCTACGGCCGCGA
>CALWYI010000099.1 GCA_944385715.1 uncultured Oscillospiraceae bacterium
GAGCCGCCCTTGGCCCCGCCCATGGGCAGGCCCGTGAGGCTGTTCTTGAGGATCTGCTCAAAGCCCAGAAACTTGAGAATGGACAGGTTCACCGACGGGTGGAACCGCAGTCCCCCCTTGAAGGGGCCGATGGCGGAGTTGAACTGGACCCGGTAGCCCCGGTTGATGTGGACCTTCCCCTGGTCGTCCACCCAGGGCACCCGGAAGGCGATCATCCGCTCCGGCTCCACGAAGGACTCGATGACCCCCCGCTCCCGGTACTCCGGGTGGCTGTCGATGATGCGGTCCAGGCTCTCCAGCACCTCCAGCACCGCCTGATGGAACTCCTTCTGGTCCGGGTCCCGCCGCAGCACCTGGTCGTAGACCTCCCGCAAATAGGCGCTTCTCAGCATGTTTCCTCTCCTCCTGACTGAATCCCGCACAGAAACCTATACGGTATTCAACGATTATTATTTACTAGATTACTGGAAAAGGCGGGCCGGTAACAATAGAAGAATGTGACAAAATTTGTGCGTAAAAACCGACCTATCCGGTCATAACGCTGAAATTATGGAGAAATCTATCACTTAACTACAGATTCTCCGTAGAATGTCCGCACATGAAAGAATATTCCTTGTATACAGGAAAAGCAGTATTTCGGCGTGTTCCTTTTTCCGGAAGGGCGTGCTATAATGTGCCAAATGACCGGCTGGAAAGGGGCCGGAAGCGGGGATTTTCCCGCAAAAGGAGGGAATTTTGTGACTACTGCGGATATTTTGATCCTGCTGGCCATCGCGGCCTACCTGCTGTTCATGCTGTGGATCGGCTGGATCTGTGTGCGGAAGAACGAATCCGTGGACGACTTCTACCTGGGGGCCGGAAGCTGGGGCCCTTTGTGACGGCCATGAGCGCCGAGGCCAGCGACATGTCCTCGTGGCTGCTCATGGGCCTGCCCGGCGTGGCCTATCTCACGGGCCTGGCGGAGGCCTCCTGGACCGCCATCGGCCTGGTGGTGGGGACCTACCTCAACTGGCTCATCGTGGCCCGGCGCATCCGGCGCTACTCCCACCGGCTGGGGGCCATCACCGTGCCCCAGTTCTTCTCCAGGCGCTGGGGGGACCGGCGGCATCTCCTCTCCGCCCTGGCGGCCCTGGTGATCATCGTCTTCTTCATCCCCTACACCGCCTCCGGCTTCTCCGCCTGCGGCAAGCTCTTCTCCACCCTCTTCGGGGTGGACTATGCGGCGGCCATGCTGGTGTCCGCGGCGGTGATCGTGGTCTACACGGTGATGGGCGGGTTCCTGGCCGCCTCCTTTACGGACCTGATCCAGTCCATCATCATGACGGTGGCACTGGTGGTGGTGCTGGGCTTCGGCGTCACCGCCGCCGGCGGCGTGTGGGCCATCTACGAGCTGCTGCCCGCCTTCCTCTGCGCCCTGGCGGTCCATGTGATCGTGTCCCTGCTGACCCCCGCCCCGGAGCAGGAGATCCTGGCGGCCTTCGAGGAGGCCAGGGGCTGATATCGCAGAACAGAAAAGACCCGGCCCGCGCCATTCGGCGCGGGCCGGATCTTTTTGCCGGGGAAAGGTAGTTAGCCGATGCCGCCGTAGACGATGCCCAGCACCAGCACCGCCGCCGCCACCGCCACATAGACATAGGCCAGCACGTCGAAGCCGCGGCCCAGGGGCTTCTTCCGCCCCAGGTTCAGCTCCCCCTTGATGGCGGGCATCCCCAGGATGAAGTAGATGAACACCGCGCACAGCAGGGCCCCGAAGGGGGCGATATAGATGGTGACGGTGTCCAGCCAGGCCCCCATGTTGTCCAGCTTCTCCAGGAACAGGGACACGCCGAAGACCACGGCGGCGATAATGGCCACCGCCCCCCTCCGGGGCAGCTTCAGCTGGGTGGACAGAGCCTCGCTGCAGGCCTCCATCATGTTGATGAGGGAGGTGATGCCGGCGAAAAACACGGAGACGAAGAACAGCACCGCGAACAGCCGCCCCATGGGCATGTTCTGGAACACCTGGGGCAGGGTGACGAACATCAGGGGCGGGCCGGAGTTGGGGGCGATGCCGAAGGCGAACACCGCCGGAATAATGGCAAAGCCCGCCAGGAGGGCGGCGATGGTGTCCAGCACGGCGGTCATGACGGAGTGGTGGACGATGTCCTCGGACTTCTTCATGTAGCTGCCGTAGATGAGCATGCCCGCGCCGTTGATGGACAGGGAGAAGAAGGCCTGTCCCATGGCCATGACCCAGGTCTCAAAGTTCAGAAGGTAGCTCCAGTCCGGGGTGAGGAGGTAGCGGTACCCCTCCCCGGACCCGGGCAGAAAGGCCACCCGGAGGGCGATGATGACAAAGAGGATGAAGAAGGCGGGCATCATGAACTTGCTGATCTTCTCGATGCCGTCCTTCACCCCCAGCATCAGCACCCCGGCGGTGAGGACCACCGCCGCCAGGTGCCAGGGCACGGAGCCGAAGTCCACCGCCATGGCGGAGAAGTAGGTCTGGGCGTCCCCGGCGAGGATGGAGCCGGTCACGGCCCCGGCGGTGTACTTGAGGACCCAGCCCACCACCACGGAGTAGCCGATGGCGATGCCCAGCACCCCCAGCAGGGGCAGGATGCCGATAACGGAGCCCCCCTTCTTCCCTCTGGTCTTGAGCACATAGTCGAAGGAGCCGGCGGTGCCGGTGCCGGTGAGGCGGCCCAGGGCGAACTCCCCGGAGAGGCCCACGTAGCTGAACAGGGCCACGAAGATGAAGTAGGGCACCAGGAAGGCGCCGCCGCCGTACTGTCCCACCCGGTAGGGAAAGAGCCAGATGTTGCCCATGCCCACCGCGGAGCCCACGGCGGCCAGAATAAAGCCCGCCGAGGTGGCAAACTGCCCGGCGGAACGTCTGTGTTCCATAGAAGATCCTCCAGTACAAAATTTCCCGCCGGTTCTTTACGGCAGCAAAGCGATAAAGAATCCGGGGGCATAGTATCCCATCCCGGTTCCGGGATGGGAGCAATGCGTGATCATATCCGCGGCTGCCCCGGAGAGACGGGCTCCGGAGCGGTAAAAGCCGCCCTGCTATTATACCCTATGGCGGGATTCTGTCAAGGGGAACGGAAATTTTGCGCCATGAAGCAGCCGCCCCGGCGCAGCTGCCGCGCCGGAGCGGACCGGAAGGGGAAAAGAGATGTTACTTTGTGGTAATGCAGATATCTCCGGACACGCTGCCCAGGGTCAGGGCGGGGCCGTCCCCGGCTCTGTGGAAAGACGGGCCCTGGTCCCGGCCGTTCCAGGTGATCTCCCCCAGACTGCTGGCCTCTACGCCGGCATCGGGTACGGCAATGTCGATATCCCCGGAGACGGTGCCCACGTTGCCTGTTCCGGTCAGGTCCCCGGAGAAGGTGCAGGCCCCGGAGGTGGTGCCCAGGTTCAGGGAGTCGGCGGTCCCGGTCAGGGAGACGGCCCCGGAGGTGGAGGCGGCGTTCACGCTGCGGGCGCTGAGATCGTCGATGTGGATATCACCGGATGTGGATGCAACCTGGATCTCACCGGCGGTGACGGCAGAGGCCTCCACGGCCCCGGAGGTGGTCCCGAGGTCCAGCGTCTCCATAGTCCGGTCAGAGAGGGTAATGTCTCCGGAGACCGTGGCCACGGAGACGTCCGCCAGCCGGGCGTCCCGGGGGATGGTCACCACAACCTCCCAGTCCCCGGAGAGAGCGGCACCCTCCTTTGCCTGGGTGGAGAAATAGAGGTTCTCCCCCTCCACCTCTGCCTGGAGTACCAGCTCGTCGGGGTGAAGCTGGTAGCGCAGGCCGTAGGCCTCCCCCTCCTCAAAGCGCACATCAGCCGCTATAACGGAGAGGGCCACATTAGAAAACGGGTCCAGGGCCAGCTGGGCGGCGTTCTCGCCGGAAACGGCGGCGTCATCGGAAGCGGAGCCATCATCAGAAACAGCGTTATCTCCGGGGAAAGCCGGTTCCTGGTGATCCCCCGCCTGGTTCTCCCCCTGGTCGTCATTCTGCAGGATGGCGCCCAGGTCCAAAATGCTGTCGTTCCGGTTCCGGTCGATGGCGGTGCCGATGCCCAGCAGGACCGCACCGGCTGCCAGCAGCACCACTGCGGCCGTCAGAAGTTTTTTATTCATCTTTGGTCCTCCTCTCCGCGATCCTGGCGATTCCAGCGCCGATCCAGCGCAGGATATGTCTGGCAGCAAACAGGATCAGGGATATAATAATAATGATAACAGCCAGTACGATCATGGCGCCGCCCAGGAATTTCAGCCACAGTCCCGGGGCAAAGGACAGCAGATATCCCCAGGATTCTGCTGCCAGGGAGAGAAAGGCGCCGCCCAGGGCGAACACCGTCACCCCGATGGAGAAGCCCACCGCCAAGATCAGTACCAGGACCACAAACAGTACGATCAGAATTACCAGAACCAGCGGGAAGGTTACCGGCAGGGAGAACAGGGCCGCCAGACCGATGATCAGAGCCTTCCCAGGCTTTCCCGTCCCTTTTTCCTCGCTGGCTTTCACAGCGGACTCAGCGTACAGCCGGGAGGCCAGTGCCTTGGGGGGCCCGAAGCACTCCTCCAGCTCCTGATAGGTGGTAAAGCCCGCCTCCTGGGCATACTCCCGGTGAAAGCGGAGAGCCTCCTCCCGCTCCTGGGCGGGCAGACGGCCTAACTGGGCCGCCAGCTCCGAAAAATAGCGTTCGCTCGTCATGCCTCATCCTCCCCCAGTAAGCTGTCCATTTGCTTTTTGAATTGCCGCCACTCGGCGATATAGCTCTCCAGAGCCTCATGACCCTGGGGGGTAAGCCGGTAGTAGCGTCGGTTGCGACCCTGATAGGGCATGTCGTAGGTGGAGAGAAGGCCGCCCTTCTCCAACCGGCGCAGGGCCGGGTACAGAGATGTCTCCGATACGTCCAAAATGGTCCGAACCTCCTGGGTAAGAATGTAGCCGTAGGCATCCCCCCGGCGAAGGATGCTCAGTACCAGAAAATCCAACAGTGCGCCCCCTACCTGGAAGCCCAAGGCTATCCCTCCCTACTTAATAATTTTATTATATTATAAATCGAATAATATAAGCTGTCAATAAAAACTGCTACTTCAATAAAAAGAGGGAGCCCTGGGGGCTCCCTATAGAAATCAGATGTGGTTTGTGGAAATAAAGTGCCGGATCAGCTGGAACAGGCCGGTGGACAGCAGCACGCCGGTGAAATTGAGGATCACGTCGTTGGCGTCGAAGCTGCGGCCCACCACCGGCTGGACCAGCTCGATGGCCAGGATCAGCACCAGTCCCGCCCACAGGGTGTCCCGCCAGCCCGCGTGGTCCCGGGAGAGGGGGTGGAGAAACCCGAAGGGCAGGTACATGAGGAGGTTCCCCAGGTTTTCCCGGGAAAAGCGGGTGAAGAAATCGGGGACCAGGTTGAAGGAACCGCCGAACCAGCGGTAGACGCTGCCGCTGGGCTGGCGGTAAAGGAGGAAGTACCAGAGGTCCCCGATGGGCTTGCGGAAGAGGGTCAGGCACAGGAGGCCCGTGAGGTAGGCGGCGAAGAGGGCGGCCCAGAGCTTCCGGGAGACGGGAGAGGACCTGTCCCGGGCAAAGCGGCGGATGCCCCAGAGGAGCCCCGCCAGCAGCGCCGCGGGCAGCACCTGGAGGAAGTAGCCGATGTAGGTGTCGAAGAAGAAGTACTGGGGGGTCATGGCGGGCCTCCTTGGGAAAAAGTTGCTCCCATGATACCACAGAAAGCGGAAGGGCCCATTAAGGTTTCCTTAATGATCCTTTAAGGCGGGGCGGCGGCGTGTCTGCGCTGCGTAGGTTGTGCCGGGCGGCCCCCTCTGCTATAATGGCGGCGAAACAGACGACAGGGAGGTCGATACAGAATGGATTCCTATGTGACGGGAGCCGCCGTCAAGCGTCTGCGGGAGGCCAGGGGGCTGACCCAGGCGGAGCTGGCGGGAAAGATTGATGTGAGCAGCAAGACCGTGTCCAAATGGGAGACCGGCAAGGGCCTGCCGGACATCTCGCTGCTGGAACCGCTGGCAGCGGCGCTGGGGGTGTCCGTCATGGAGCTCATGTCGGGGGACGCGGTCACCAACCGCAACCGGTCCGCCAATATGCTCCGCGCCCGGTTCTATGTCTGCCCCATCTGCGGCAACGTGGTCCACGCCATGGGCGAGGCGGTGGTCAGCTGCTGCGGCGTCACGCTGCCGGCGCTGGACGCGGAGGAGGCCGACGAGGCCCACGAACTGCGGATTGAAGCGGTGGAGGATGAGGCGTATGTCACCCTCGACCACCCCATGACCAAGACCCACTATATCTCCTTTCTCGCCTACGCCACGTCGGACCGGCTCCAGCTGGTGAAGCTGTACCCGGAGGGCCCCGCCGCCTGCCGTCTCCGGCTCCAGGGCCACGGGTATCTCTACGTCTGCTGCAACCGCCACGGCCTGATGAAGCGGCGGGTGTGACCGGCCGCCTTTCACGGTCGGCGGAGAGCCGGCGGGAGAAAAGAGCCGAACACCGGGGCGGGCGCATCGCAGGGATGCGCCCGCCCCGGTTCATCCGCTGTTCGGCAAAGGGTAAAAAGGACAAGAGGCCGCAGGTTCCGGGAGATGGGCAAAAAAAGAAGCGCCTGCGTCTTACGCAAGTGCTTCCTTGTGGGAGTGAACCGATAGGACGCGGCGCTCACAGAAAAGGAAAACCAAATCGAAGCCCAGTGTCAGCGGGTTCGATTTGGAAAGGAGGAGCAGCGGCATGAGCGCGCTCTGACCTATAAAATAAGTCGGAGCAAGCGATATAAAGCTTGCTCCGACGTGGTCCGAGTGACTGGATTCGAACCAGCGGCCTCTTGAACCCCATTCAAGCGCGATACCAAACTTCGCCACACCCGGATATTTCCTTGTTTGCCAGCCTCTCGCTGCCAGCTAGAATACGATACCACACTCTATCGGAATTTGCAAGTGTTTTTTTCGAAAAATCCAAAGATTTTTCGTTGACAAAACTCCAGACTCATGGTATCATCTTTACTGCGCCTGAGACCGATTGGGAGAGATGTCCGAGCGGTTTAAGGAACCGGTCTTGAAAACCGGCGATGCGCAAGCATCCGTGGGTTCGAATCCCACTCTCTCCGCCATTTTTGCGCAGGACCGGGACAAACACATACGGCTATGCAGAAGTACCCAAGTGGCCGAAGGGGCTCCCCTGCTAAGGGAGTAGGCGTGTAAAAAGCGCGCGAGGGTTCAAATCCCTCCTTCTGCGCCAAGGAAAAAGCCTGAAACC
>CALWYI010000100.1 GCA_944385715.1 uncultured Oscillospiraceae bacterium
CATCCACAGGGGGATCAGGAACCCCACCAGAGACGCCCCGCCCCACAGGGGCCAGAACCGGCTGAGGTTCTTCTTCAGCAGGGTCAGATTACAGAACGATCTCTTTGACGGCATAGTGCTCACCTCCCAGCTCGTAAATGAAGATCTCCTCCAGGGACAGCGGCAGGGCCTCCAGCATCATGGGGCCGCTCTCCTCGATCCGGCGGCCCACCTCCCCGGCGTTGCCCCGGACGATATAGGTGTACACCCGCCCCACGTGGGAGGTGTGGAGCACCGGCAGATCCGCCGGCAGCACCGGCACCTTCTCCGTGGGCCAGACCACCTGGAGCTTGACGATGTTCTCCTGGAGATCGCTGAGGCTGCGCTCCAGCAGCACCTTTCCTTTGCTCATGATGCCCACGTGGTCGCACACGTCCTCCAGCTCCCGGAGGTTGTGGGAGCTGACCAGCACCGTGGTGCCGTACTCCGCCACATCGGACATCATCAGGCTCCACACCTGCCGGCGCATCACCGGGTCCAGGCCGTCCACCGGCTCATCCAGCACCAGATATTTGGGCCGGCAGCTCATGGTGATCCAGAAGGCCACCTGCTTCTGCATGCCCTTGCTGAGGCGGCGGATCACCGCCTTCTCCGGGATGGCGAAGACCTCCTTGAACCGCTCGTAGCGGTCTATGTCGAAGGCGGGGTAAAAACCCCGGTAAAAGCGCATCATGTCCCGCACCGTGGCGGAGGGAAAGTAGAACCACTCGTCGGGGATGGCGGCCACCAGGGCCTTCTTCTCCGGGTTCTCATAGATGGGCTCCCCATCCACCAGCACCCGGCCCTTATCCCCCCGGTAGACCCCGGTGATATGGCGGATGAGGGTGGATTTCCCCGCGCCGTTGGGCCCCACCAGGCCGTACACCGCCCCCTCGGGGATGGTGACGCAGGCGCCGTCCAGGGCAAGGGTGCCCCCGAAGCGCTTGCTGAGCGCCTGTACCTCGATCATTGTCCTCCCCCCTCCTGTATCAGCGCCAGGATCTCCTGATCCGACACGTTCAGATACCGCAGCTCCGCGATGATCTCCCGGAGCTTCTCCATAAGCTCCGCCCGGCGCTTGGGGTCCCCGCCGCCCATGACGGCGGCAAAGCTCCCCTTGCCGGGAACGGAGTAGATGAACCCCTCCTGCTCCAGCTCCGTGTAGGCCCGCCGGATGGTGTTGGGGTTGATGGACAGGTCCATGGCCAGGGCCCGGATGGAGGGCAGCTTCTCGTCGGGGCTCAGCGCTCCCGCCACGATCAGCCGCCGCAGGCTGTCCTTGATCTGCCCGTATATGGGTCGGGCGTCCCGGTAGTCCAGTATCAGCACTCTCTACCCGCCTCCTATCGTCTCAGCAGTACCGCCGCCGCCAACAGCAACAGCAGCAGCAACACTCCCGCGGCCAGCAGCACCATCATGCTCACTGCGCTCCCCTCCTCAGTGCCGCCGCAGCAGCAGCGCCGCCCCGTACAGGGACACCAGCACGAATATCACGCCGCCCAGCAGCAGCGGCAAAGGCATGTCGCTCATACACGCCACCTCCCAAGTGTACTATTTCAAGTAGCACACTTACTATACCAGCCGCCCCCGGCGGATACAAGGAAGAAGGCCGTAAGAATCCTTTAAGATTTCTTAAAGGGTCCAAAGAAGGCATAAAAAGGCGGGAAAGACTGCCGGCAGTCTTTCCCGCCCCGTTTTCGTTTCATTCAGAGGCTTTGCGGCCTCCTGTTAAGAGTATCTCCCCCGCCGGGGCAAACAGCGTTTGCCCCAAAGGTTCTTTTGCTGCTTTTCTTTCCCAAGAAAAGAAGAGAAACTCTCGTCTTCTGCCCTTATGCAAGCAGTTCCTCCAGCTCCTCCACCAGCTGTCCGAAGAGGGCCAGGGCCTCGTTGACGGGCTGGGGGGTGGACATATCCACGCCGGCCATCTTCAGCAGGGACACGGGGTCCGTGGAGCAGCCGCCGGAGAGGAACCTGAGGTAGTCCTGTACCGCGCTCTCCCCCTCCCGGAGGATCCGCTGGGACAGGGCCATGGCGGCGGAGAAGCCGGTGGCGTACTGGTAGACATAGAAGTTGCGGTAGAAATGGGGGATGCGGCTCCACTCCATTTCGATGTCCCTGTCGATGACCACGTCCTCGCCGTAGTAGCGCCTGTTGAGGTCGTAGTAGATCTTGCACAGGGTCTCAGCGGTGAGGGTCTCCCCCGTCTCCGCCAGCCGGTGGATCTCCAGCTCGAACTCGGCGAACATGGTCTGGCGGTAGAGGGTGGTGCGGAACTGCTCCAGGAAGTAGTTGATGAGCACCGCCCGCTGCCGCTTGTCCTCGGTCTTCTTCAGCAGGTGCTGCATCAGCAGGGCCTCGTTGCAGGTGGAGGCCACCTCCGCCACGAAGAGCACATAGTCGGAGTAGATATAGGGCTGGTTCTTGCTGCTGAGGTAGGAGTGCATGGCGTGGCCCATCTCGTGGGCCAGGGTGAAGGCGCTGTCCAGGGTGTCCTTGTGGTTGAGGAGGACATAGGGGTGGACGGGGCTGCCGATGGAGTAGGCGCCGGAGCGCTTGCCCTGGTTCTCGTAGACGTCCATCCAGCGCTCCGCGAAGGCCTGCCGCAGCACGGCGGTATACTCCTCCCCCAGCACGGCGGTGGCGGCCAGCACCTCCTCCCGGGCCTCCGCGAAGGAGATCTCCCGGTCCGCCTCGGGAATCATGCCCGCGTAGAGGTCGTACATGTGGAGCTCGTCAAGGCCCATGACCTTCTTGCGCAAGGCCATGTACCGGTGCATCTTGTCAATGTTCCGGTGGACCGCCTCGATAAGGTTGTGATACACCGCCTCCGGCACCTCCACCGGCTGGAGGGCCCCCTGGAGGGCGCTGTCATACTTCCGGGCCCGGGCGAAGAACACATTCTTGCGGACCTCGGCATTGAGCATGGCGGCCAGGGCGTTGCGGCTGCCGCCGTAGACCGCGTAGAATTCCCGGAAGGCGTTCTCCCGGAGGGTGCGGTCGCCGCTCTCCATGAGGGAGAGATAGGAGCCGTTGGTGAGGGCGTGGTCGTCTCCGTCCCCGTCCTTCACGGCGGGGAACTTCATGTCCGCGTCGGTGTAGGCGTGGAAGATGCCGCTGGGGCCGCTGCCCACCTCGGCGGCGGCGGCCAGCAGGTTCTCCTCCGCCGGGGAGAGGATATGGTCCCGGCTGAGCCGGGCCTTGTCCAGGTACCGGCGGAACTTCTCCAGCTCCGGCTTCTCCCGGTAGAACCGGTCCAGGGTCTCCTGGGGGATGGCCACCAGCTCGGGGCCCTCAAAGGCCCCGGCGCTGCTGAGCTGGACGATGAAGCTGAAGCAGCGGCCCTTCATGGCCTGGTAGGCGGGGTTGGCGGTGTCCTCGTCGTTTTTGATGAAGGCGTAGACAAAGAGCTGCTCCACCTGGCGGTTGATCTCCTCCAGGCGGCAGAGATAGGCGTACAGCGTCTCAGCGGACTCCCCCAGCCGCCCCCGGTAGGCGGCAATCTCCTCCGGCAGGGCCCTGGCGGCCTCCAGGGCGGCGGCCCAGGCCCCGTCGTCGGGGTAGAGGTCGGCGGTGTTCCAGCAGAGAGCCGGGTCCATCTCACAGCGCTTCAAAATCTTCGCGTCCTTTGCCATAACGTACCTCCCATATCATTCATATTCCCGAAAGCAGGCGGCCCCTCCGCCCGTGGCGGGCGGAGAGACCGCGGATCTTGATCCTTTGCTCCAGTATACCATATCCTTCCGCCGGGGGCAACCCTCGCCGGAGGCCGGGGCGTCTCTCAGCCGTCCTCCCCGCGCTCCGGCCCCGCCCGCCGAAGGTTCTCCTTCAGATCCCGCATGGTGCCGGTGATGATCTTGCGCTCCCAGTGGGTGCAGTCGGACAAAATCTCCGAGGCCTCCCGCTCATAGGCCCCCCGGGCCGTCTCCAGGCTGTCGCACAGGAGGTCGTCCACCGTCACGCCCAGGGCGTTGGCAATGCTGACAATGGTGGGGAGGCCCAGCTTGGTGGCCCCCCGCTCGATGTGGGAGATGTTGGAGGGCTCCTGGCGGGACAGCTCCGCCAACGCCTGCTGGGTCAGTCCCCGCTCCTTTCTGAACCGGCGGATTCGCACGCCGATGGCCCGATAATCCAGCTCCATATCATCACCCCTCCCGAATAAAAGTATTGTATATCCGATTCGGATATGATAAAATAGAGTAAATATCCGATAAGGGTATACAATAATTTTATGCCACAATTCCTGGGCTATTCCCACGGCAGGAAATTATGAATGGAAAGGTCTCCAGGCGATGAACGCACACATGTCTCTATTGGATTATCTGGCGCAGCGGACCGGCTGCCTCTACCTCTCCGACCTGCGGCAGCTGGACCGGAGGAGACGAGGGCTGCTGCTGCAGGTCTTGGAGCGCCTGCCCCCGGAAAAATTCCCTCCGAAGGAGTGGAACGAGGCCCTCGGCTACCTCACCGGCGCCGCCCCGGAGGAGACCGCCGAAAAGGCCCGGACCCGGCTGCTGGCGCTGCTGGGCCCCTTCCGCTGAGGCGGGACCGGCGGAGAATCATATGTCCAAAGGCAGAGCCCCCGGGCTGAAAGGCCCGGGGGCTCTGCCTTTGGAGGGGGCCGGCGGTCACACCGCCAGCTCCTTCAATACATCCTTATTCACCTCGTTGCTGGCCCAGACGGAGCAGCGCTCCGTGATGGGCAGGGGTCCGCCCTCCAGGGTGGACACGTGGCCCCCCGCCTCGGTGATGATGAGGCTGCCGGCGGCGTAGTCCCAGGGGCAGAGGCTGTACTCGAAGAACACCTCCGTCCGGCCGCAGGCCACGTTGCACAGGTCCAGGGCCGCCGCCCCCAGGCGGCGGAAGTCGCAGGCGCGGGCAAAGAGCTGCTCCGTCAGGCGCATGGTGGGGGCCACGTATTCCCGCTTGTAGATAGCGGTGCCCATGCCGAAGATGCCCTGGCTGAGGGGCAGGGTGCTGACATGGATGGGATTTCCGTTGCGGAAGGCCCCGCCGCCCCGGCTGGCGGAGAAGAGCTCGTCCTTGAAGGGGTCGTACACCACCGCGTGCTCCACCTGCCTGTCGTGGGCCAGGGCCACGGAGATGGCGCTCTGGTGGATGCCCCGGACAAAGTTGGTGGTGCCGTCGATGGGGTCCACGATGAACACCCAGCCCCGGCTGGGGTCGCAGTTCTCCGCCTCCTCCTCGCCGAAGAACCGGGAGCCGGGGAGGAGCTTGGGCAGCCGCTCCTTCAGAAAGGCCTCCACCGCCTCGTCGTACTCCGTCACCAGGTCGGCGGCGGAGGTCTTCTCGTGGGTGTGGGACCAGATGTCCCGGGCGGAGAGGACGATCTGTCCCGCCTCACGGACCAGGGCCGCCATATCGTCAAGAATACTCATTATAATATGCACTCCTTTATCCGCCGCCGCTACAGCAGCGTCCACTCAAAATTTTCCCACAGCAGGCGGCTGCCCACGTCCGTGCCCTCCGGCAGGAGGAACATGGCCACCTGGTTGTCCACCCCGTCGTCGGAGCGGAGATAGGCGTAGTCGCCGTTGATGGTTTCCACCGTGTAGCAGACAGGCTCCATAGTCCGTACCTCCTGGCAGACCGCCTCCGGGGCGGCTTTTCTGCCCACAGTGTAGCACGGGAAAAAACTTTTGACAAGAAAGAGAAAAAACTTCTTGACATTGGGCGCGAGATATAGTATATATTATTTAGGACGTAGTCCTAGTTAGGAGTTAGACCGATGGATAGAAGAAATACCCTGCAGAAGGAGATCATCCACCGGACCCTGTGCGAGATGTGCTCCCACCCCACCGCCGCCGCGGTGTACGAGGAGGTACACCGGCTCCACCCCACCATCAGCCGCTCCACGGTATACCGTGTGCTGGGCCAGATGGCGGAGGAGGGGCAGATCCTGCGGCTGGGCCTGGCGGGCAGCGATGACCGCTACGACGGCAACATCCACCGCCACGGCCACGTCCGGTGCCGGCTCTGCGGCGCTGTGGCGGACATTCCGCCGGTGGCCATGGGGAAGCCGGAGGATACCGCCGGCTATCTGCTGGAGGACTGTGCCGTGGAGTACTGCGGCCTTTGCCCCGACTGTCTGAAAAGGCAGGAGGAAAAACCGTTATCCCCGCCGGAAGGCGTCAGAAAAGCTTAGGAACAATTCTAAAAAATTTGTTATGATTAAAGGAGAAACGACTATGAAGAAGTGGGTTTGCCCTGTTTGCGGTTATGTTCATGAAGGCGATACGCCCCCCGAGTTCTGCCCCCAGTGCAAGGTGCCCGGCAGCAAGTTCACCGAGATGAAGGCCGAGATGACCTGGGCCGCTGAGCATGTTGTGGGCGTGGGCAAGACCTTCGGCGCCGATGTGCCCGCCGAGGTCCAGGAGCAGATCATCGAGGGCCTGCGGGCCAACTTCACCGGCGAGTGCACCGAGGTGGGCATGTACCTGGCCATGAGCCGTGTGGCTCACCGTGAGGGCTATCCCGAGATCGGCCTGTACTGGGAGAAGGCCGCTCTGGAGGAGGCGGAGCACGCCGCCAAGTTTGCGGAGCTCCTGGGGGAGGTCATCACCGACTCCTCCAAGAAGAACCTGGAGATGCGGGTTGAGGCCGAGAACGGCGCCACCGCCGGCAAGTTCGAGCTGGCCAAGCTGGCCAAGCAGTACAACCTGGACGCCATCCACGACACCGTCCACGAGATGGCCCGCGACGAGGCCCGCCACGGCAAGGCCTTCGCCGGCCTGCTGAACCGGTACTTCGGCAAGTAATCTCATTGATCGACTGAACCCCCGGACCGACGGTCCGGGGGTTCTTGTTTTGGCGGGGGCTTCCCGGAGGGCTGATGGGCCTGCCGCCGGGCGGGCTTGCTATTGGGGGCTACCCGCCCCCAAACCCCGGGGTTCACTTTTGGCCGCCCAAAAGTGAACCGAAAAGGCGCCAGCCCCCTTCGGGCTGGACCCCCGCTGGTTGCATCCGAAGCCAGCCGCTTCGGATTCCAACTCCCGGGCCTCCCCGGCCCGGACCCGGGTCACTTTTTCCTCGGCGAAAAAGTGACCAAAACGCCGCCGGGGACACCCCGGTCCCCGGTTTGTCCAATCGGACGCCATCAGATTTGCTGCTGCCCTGCCACTGAAACACCTTTCTTTAGCATCTGATCT
>CALWYI010000101.1 GCA_944385715.1 uncultured Oscillospiraceae bacterium
GATGACATCCAGAATCTGTTTAAGGAGACCATTGCAGAATTCATGGAGAATGGCTTGGAGGCAGAACTGGATGACGAACTGGGCTACAGCAAATACGACTACAAGAATAAATCCTCTGTGTGCAGCCGCTGGTGAATGAAGACGTCGCCGGGCCGTACCGCAAGACCGGGGATTGGCTGGAGAAGCATTTTGGAGAGGAGAGAGAAGAATGAGGGTGAGAAAATTCCCGCGTTTTGTCTTGGGGGCTGCTATGCTGCTGCTTCTGGCGGGCTGTATCTACGAAAGCGACTCCGCGGGCTCCCTGTCGGAGCCCGCAGAGGTAAACGGCAGCAACCAGATTGTCAAGGAAGCGCTGGCCTCCATAGACGACCTGCATCTGCGGGACAACAAACTGCTGTATGAAAACCACGATCCCGCCGACGTGGTGACCATGTACCTGACGGTATCCACGGGAAACGCCGCTGAGAATACGAACCACACCTGGGAGGAGATCAACACCTACTCGGTCTACGACTATGACGAAATGGGTGTGGACCGCTACCAGGTGGCCGGGCTCATTCAGGTGGGGGATGAAAGCGGACCGGCGCCGGGAGAGCTGGGCTACGGCCAGTCGGCCCCCAACTGCACCGTGCAGATCCGGGGGCAGACCTCCAGCTCACTGCCCCAGAAGAATTATAAAATCAGCGTGAAGGACAACAAGGGGGAGTGGAACGGCCAGACCACCATCGCCCTGAACAAGCACCAGAGCGACGGCCTGCGCTTTCGCAACAAGATGGCCTACGACCTGATGGCCGGCATCGACGAGATGATGGGGCTGCGCACCACCTTTGTCCACCTGTATGTAAAAGACACCACGGAGGGCGGCAGCGGGGTCTTTGAGGACTACGGCCTCTATACCCAGGTGGAGCAGCTGAACAAAACCGCCCTCAAAGCCCACGGCCTGGACAAGAACGGCCACCTGTACAAGATCAACTTTTTTGAATTTCTCCGCTACGAGGATATCATCATGATGGCGGACGACCCCGACTATGATCTGGAGGCCTTTGAGGAGCTTCTGGAGGTCAAGGGCGACGACGACCACACCAAGCTCATCGAGATGCTGGACGCTGTCAACGACTATTCCAGGACAGCGGAAGAAGTGCTGGAGGAGTATTTCGACATAGAAAACATGGCCTACTGGATGGCATTCCACATCCTGATGGGCAACCGGGACACCCAAAGCCGCAACGTCTACATCTATAGTCCGCTCAATTCCAACAAGTGGTATTTCTATTCCTGGGATAACGATGCCATGCTCAAGCGCGGGGAGTATGCGCTGAGTAACCGCTCGGACGGCCTGGGCTGGGAGGACGGCGTAAGCAACTACTGGGGCAATGTGCTGTTCCAGAGGGCCCTGAAAACAGAGATGTTCCGCGAGGCCCTTTCCGCCGCCGTGGAGGACCTGAAGGTCTATCTGTCCTCCGATCGGATCGACGCCATGGTGGAGGAGTACAGCGCCATCGTCAAGCCCTATGTCTACCGGATGCCCGATGTGCAGTATGCGCCGCTGACTGAGGCGGAATACGATGCTATCGGCGCTGCGCTGAACGACGAAATCCAGACCAATTATGAATCCTATTACGAGTCCTACAACAATCCCATGCCGTTTTACATCGGTGTGCCCCGGATTGAGGATGGACAGATGGTATATTCCTGGGATGCCGCCTACGACTTCGACGCCGAGACCATCACCTATACCTTCGAGCTGGCCAGGGACTACACCTTTGCCGCCCCCCTGATCCGGGAGGAGGACCTGCTGATCCCGGAGGTTGAAGGCCACACCCTGCCGCCCGGCCAGTACTTTATCCGGGTGACGGCGGAGAACGCCAGCGGCTACGAGCAATGTGCCTTTGACTGCTATGTCATTGAAAGCGGCAAGGTGTACGGCACCAAGTGCTTCTATGTTTTGGAAGATGGCACCATTGTGGAGGACGTCTATGTGGAAAGCTGAGCGCTACCGCAACGAGTGGAAGTACCTCATCGACACCGCGCAGAAGGAGGCTGTCTGCAGCCGTCTGGCCCCTGTGATGCAGCTGGACCCCCACGCGGCCAACGGCGGCTACTCCCTGCGCAGCCTGTATTTCGATGACTACTTCCACTCCGCTTACGCAGAAAAGGACGCCGGCATCCTCCTGCGGAAAAAGTACCGGATCCGCATTTATGATTACTCAGACAGGAGCATCAAGCTGGAGCGGAAAAAAAAGACCGGCAGCTATATTTACAAAGAATCCGCCAATCTGACCCGGCAGCAGGTCTATCAGATCCTGGACGGCGACTATGGGTTCCTGCTGAAGAGCGATCAGCCCCTCTGCCGGGAGTTCTACTATGAATGCGTCAGCAATGTCATGCGGCCGCGGACGATCGTGGATTATGAGCGGCAGCCCTGGATTCTGGATGCCGGCACCGTGCGCATCACCTTTGATATGGATGTGCGCGCCGCCATCGGGAGCTTCGATATTTTTGACCCCACCCTCCCTGGTTTGCCGGTTTTGGAGCCCGGCAAATGTGTGATGGAGGTCAAATTCACCGAGTTCATCCCCCACTTTGTAAGGGAGATCCTTCCGGACAGAGCCTCTGAGTTTACGGCCGTGTCCAAATATGTTCTGTGCTGTGCAAAAACCGCCTATCGGGACGGTTTTGAGTATTGGTGTGACGAGTAGGAGAGAAAGAAATGGGCGTGCAAGATTTCATCAAAAAATCCATCCTGGAATCCGGGGCCTTTGATCAGGCGACGATTACAGAGATCTCCCTCGGCCTGATAACGGCTCTTCTGGCGGGGGCGCTGATCTATCTCATTTACAGCAAATTCTATGTGGGCGTTATCTACTGCCGCAGCTTTGCCATCACCCTGGTGGGCATGACCGTGCTTACCGCGATGGTCACCCTGGCGATCAGCACCAACATCGTGATCTCCCTTGGTATGGTGGGCGCTCTGTCCATCGTCCGCTTCCGGACCGCCATCAAGGACCCCATGGATCTGCTGTATCTGTTCTGGGCCATCACATCCGGGATCACCGCGGGCGCCCAGATGTACGTACTGGTGGCTGTTTCGGCAATCATTATGATCCTGCTGATCATCCTCTTTCATAAAAAACAGCTCCAGGGCCGCATTTACATTGCGGTCATCCACTATGCCGGAGAGGAGACCGTTGAGAACGTGGTCCGCGCATTTGGCAAAACCAAATATTTTATCAAGTCCCAGACGGTACGCAGGGATACCACGGAAATGGCTGTCGAACTGTTTTTCAAAAAGTATGACGCGCTGTTTTTGGAGCGGCTCCGGGCGGTGGAAGGGGTGCAGGACGCCACCCTGATCCAGTATAACGGCGAATACCACGGATGATCGTAACCGCCGCCGCTCGGATGGTTCCTCTTTCTGTATGACAACTCCCCCAGATGCGGCTGCATCTGGGGGAGTTGTTCGGACCGGCAAAAACCTCGCGGCGTGTTCCCACTGCGGCAGCAGGAGGCTGCCGCAGGGCCGGCGGTCCGGACCGGGCCGCAAGCGGACAGACCGGCGGCGGCCGCTGATTTTTGTAAGAAAACCGTAAGACTTTTCCCCACGCCGCTGTAAGATTTTTGTGGGAGACTGACCTTGGCTCAAGGAGGGGCGCGACATGAACGAGTGCATTCTGGTGGTAGACGACGACGCGGAGATCGCCGGGGCCATCGCCATCACGCTGGAGCGGGAGGGCTACCGCTGCCTAAAGGCCGCCGATGGCCTGGAGGCCGTGGACCTGGCGCTGACGAAGCCGGTGGACCTGATCCTGCTGGATGTGATGATGCCCAGGCTGGACGGCCTGTCCGCGCTGCTGCGGATCCGGGAGAAGCGGAATCTGCCGGTGATCGTCCTCTCCGCCAAGAGCGAGGACTCCGACAAGATCCTGGGGCTCTCCATGGGAGCGGACGACTATATGACCAAGCCCTTCAACCCCCAGGAGCTCACAGCCAGGGTGAAGAGCCAGCTGCGGCGGTACACCCAGCTGGGGGACGTCCACGCCCAGGCCCGGCAGGGCCAGCTGGTCAACGGGCGCCTCGCCTACGACCCGGAGAGCCGCCAGCTCACCGCCGACGGGGAAGCTGTGCGCCTCACCGCCACGGAGACGAAGATCGTGGAGCTGCTGATGCGCCATCCCGGCAGGGTATTCCCGGCGGAGGAGATCTACCGGCGGGTGTGGGGGGAGGAGACCGCCTACGCCTGCGAGAACACGGTGATGGTCCACATCCGCCGCATCCGGGAGAAAGTGGAGCTGAACCCGAAAGAGCCAGATTACATCAAGGTGGTGTGGGGAATTGGATACAAAATGGAACGGCACGGATAGGGACCCGGGAGAGAACCTGGAGGATTATGTGACATACCAGATCTCCGGGGCGCTGGACGGCGGGGCGGACGCCCCCGGCGTCATTCGGGTGGAGCCGGGGAAACACCCGCGGCTGAGGGCATGGACGGGCCTTATGGCCCTGCTGCTGGGCTTTGCCCTGGCGGCGGGCGGCCTGTGCTCCGCCCTGGGACAGTGGGTCATGCGAGGCAGCGGAGAGGCGTGGGAGCTGGACTGGCAGGAGACGAAGGCCTTTCAATCCACCATAAGCGGCTATGTGCGGGACTTCCTGATCCTGGGGGCCGGGGGGACGCTGGAATGGTACGATACGGTGCTGGAGAGCGATACCGTCTGGGGCTCCGACGGTACGGATACCGCCGCCTCCAGCGACATGGCCGCGGAGGAGACCGGGGATACGGCGCCGGACGCGGCCTACCAGGCCGATAAAAATATGCTCTACGGTATACGCAGAAACCACAGATTGCGGTATACCAACACGGGGGATCTTCTGGACGATGCCGCGGACCTGCCGGAGGGATACAACTTCCTGCTGATCTTCAAGGACGGCAGGGCCCGGGCCTGGAAGGACGGGACGGAGATCGACCTCTACGGCGACGGCGTCTACACGGAAGACAGCGGCTGGTACCTGCCCGGCTATGAGAACTTCACCGCCGGGGAGGGCGTGGAGGACGTGGAGGTCCGCCTGGCGGTGCGGGAGGTCCCCATCCTCTACCTCCAGGGCCGGTACGACAGCGGGTATGTCTCCGACAGTAGCCCCCTGTACGACCTGTATCAGGAGCTGCGGGAGATCCGGAGCGTCTACCTGGGGACCGCCCTGGCCATGGCGGCGGGGGTCGCCCTGCTGGTGCTTGCCCGCCGCCTCCGGGAGGACCGGAAGCGGGCGGAGGCGGCTGTGGCCGCCAAGACCGCGTATATCTGGACGGAGCTCCGCTTTCTGGCGGCGGCAGCATGCTTGCTGGGGATGATGGGGACCGGCAGACTGTGGGACTACTACCATGCGGTCCGATACGACCTCTACCGGGTGGGTGCCGGGCAGTGGCCCGATCTGGTCACGGCCGGCCTGTCCTACGGCATCGGCATGGTGCTGGCCAACCTGCCGGCGGCGCTGGCGCTGTGCCTGCTGCTCTGGCTCATCCGCAACGACCACCGGTACAACCCCAGGGAGCAGCGGCGGGGCTGCCTCCGGAGTCTTAACCGGGTCCTCCGGGACCGGACGCTGCGGCTGCCGGTGCAGAAGCGCCTGCGGCGCTGGGCGCTGGCGCCGGTGGTGGGAATGGTACTCTGCACCGCCGCGGGATTCGCCGTTCTGCTGGTATGCATGAGCTGGTACTGGGATGCGTACCGCACCTTTGTGGCGCTGACAATTCTGGGCTTCGTCCTGGTCCTGATCATCTGCGCCCTCTCCGCCCGGCATCAGCTGGCCCTGGCCCGGGACATCGGACGCCTGGCGGACCGGACGGCGGCCATCCGCTCCGGTGACCTGGACGCCGCTTCCGATCTGCCCCGCGACGGAGATCTCCACCAGATCGCGGAGGACCTGGACCACATCCAGGCGGGGCTCCAGCAGGCCCTGGCGGACCGGACCCGCAGCGAGCGGATGAAGGTGGAGCTGGTTGCCAACGTGTCCCACGATCTGAAAACGCCTCTCACCTCCATCCTCTCCTACGCGGAGCTGCTGCGGCAGGAGCCCCTGGAGGGGGCGGCGGCGGACTATGCCCGGATCATCGACCAGAAGGCCCAGCGGCTGAAGGCGATGGTACAGGATGTGTTCGAGGTCAGCAAGGCGGCCTCGAATCAGCTGCCGGTGGACCTGGAGCGGCTGGATCTTGCCAAGCTCCTGTGGCAGACCCTGGCGGACATGGCGGACCCCATCGAACAGAGCGGGCTGACCCTGCGGACGGATCTGCCCGAGGGGGAGGTGCCCGTCGTGGCCGACGGCAAGCGCCTCTACCGGGTGTTCCAGAACCTGATCCAGAACGCCCTGCAGTACTCCCTCCCCGGCACACGGATCTATCTGACCCTGAAGGCGGAGCAGGGGAGGGCGGAGGCCAGCCTCCGCAACACCTCCCGGCAGGAGCTGCCGGCGGGGGTGGACTTCACCGCCCGGTTCGTCCGGGGGGACGCAAGCCGCACCGACGGCGGCAGCGGACTGGGCCTGTCCATCGCCCGCAGCTTCACCGAGGCCTGCGGCGGAACGCTGGCGGTGGAGACGGTGGCGGACCTGTTTACGGTCCGTGTGTCCTTCCCCCTGGCGCCGGAGCGGTGAAGGGATCCCCAACGCCGGAAACCTTTGAACGGTGCATTTTGCTGTAGAAAAATGGCCGCCGGAAGAGGAGCTCCGCTGTGTTGCCGGGAAAGCCGGTAAAAATAAATAATGAGGGGCGCGGCATTGTGCCGCGCCCCTCGCTGTTTTGCGTCGGGATGTGGGAAAGCGATCCGGGGGATCACGCCGACTCCTCGGCGAAATTTCCGGTATAAAGCTGGTAATACTTGCCCTTTTTCTCGATGAGCTCGTCGTGGGTGCCCCGCTCGATGATCCGGCCCTGCTCCAGGACCATAATGCAGTCGGCGTTGCGGACGGTGGAGAGCCGGTGGGCGATGACGAAGGTGGTCCGCCCGCTCATGAGGGCGTCCATGCCGTCCTGGACCAGCTTCTCCGTGCGGGTGTCGATGGAGGAGGTGGCCTCGTCCAGGATCAGCAC
>CALWYI010000102.1 GCA_944385715.1 uncultured Oscillospiraceae bacterium
GGCATCCCCGTGGGGGGCCACCTGGAGTTTGCCGACGACGCCACCCTCATGCGGGCCCTGGAGGGCCGCCGGGAGATCTGACCTGTCCCATACCGCCGCCAGCGCCGCCCTTTGGCGGCGCTGTTTCTATTTTCTCCCGCATTGTGCTTTTTTCGCCGCTGTGGTATGATGGGACCAGCTTACACCGACAGGAGGTACTCTTATGACCCGCTATCGCCGCGCCCTGGCCGCCGCCCTGGGCCTTTTCCTGTCCCTGTCCCTGCTGGCCTCCCCCGCCGCCCTGGCGGCGGAAACCCGGGAGGACCCGGTCCGGGCCATCGTCACCTTTGACCCGGAGGCTCCGGCGGAGGACCTTGTCTCCGCCATGGAGGCCCTGCCGGGGGTGGAGGTCCTCTGGACCTATGCGCTCACCTTCTCCGGCGCCGCCGTGGAGGCCGTGCCCTCCGCCCTGGCGGAGATCGCCGCCCTGCCGGGAGTGGAGTATGCCGTCCCCGCCGCCAGGCGGACCCTCCAGCCGGCGGCAGAGACATCGGACGAGGCCTTCACCACCAACAGCCTGGACCTGATGGCTCTGTCCCAGGAGGACCTCCCCTACAACGGCGACGGTCTGGTCATCGCCGTCATTGACACCGGCTTCCGGCTGACCCACGAGGTCTTCGCCGACTACGGCCTCGCGGAAAACCCGGCCCTGTCGGAGGAGGATGTGGCCGCCTTCAAGGCCTCCGGCGGCACGGCGGGGACCTATGTCTCCCCCCGGATTCCCTTCGCCTATGACTACGCCGAGGGGGACGCCGACGTGTCCACCACCGACGACCACGGCACCCATGTGGCGGCCCTGGCCCTGGGCTGGGCCCAGGACGAGGACGGAACCCCGCACTTTCAGGGAGGGGCTCCGGCGGCCCAGCTGCTGGCCATGAAGGTGTTTTCTGAAAATTCCGACGGCAACTCCGATGATGCGGTGATCATCAAAGCCATTGAGGATGCCGCCGCCCTGGGGGCGGACGTGATCAACCTGTCCCTGGGCTCTTCCGAGGGCTTTGTGGAGGACGACCTCCTGAAGGAGGTCTACCACAACATTTTCCAGTCCCTCCATGAGCAGGGCATCGCCGTCTGCTGTGCCGCCGGCAATGAGGAGGTAAGCACCGCCTATGATGCGGATGGGCTTATTCTCCCCTCCGGCGCGTACACCGACTACGGCATGGTGAGCGCCCCCAGCTCCTACCTGGGCTGCCTCTCTGTGGCGGCGGCGGACGCTACCTACTATGCCTCCTACGGCTGCATTGCCGCCGGGGACCGGAAGATCCCCTTTTCCGACGGCTCCGCCGCCGAGGACTTCACGCTGCCGCCCCTCCTGTCCCTGGCGGACCAGACCCTGCCCCTGGTCTCCGTGCCTGGCCTTGGTACACCGGAGGACTTTGCTGCCGTGGATGTGGCGGGGAAGGTGGCCCTGGTGGACCGGGGAGAGCTGACCTTTACGGAGAAGGCGGCCAACGCCGCCGCCGCGGGGGCTGTTGCCTGCCTGGTGGTCAACAACGACCCCGAGGCCATCACCCCCTCCCTGGACGGCGGCACGATCCCCTGCGCCATTGTCTCCCAGGAGGACGGGGCGTATCTGCGCTCCCTGGCGGAGGCGGGGGACGCCACTGCCACCATCCTGGATGAGGTAGTTGCCATGCCCTACGCTGAGGAGCCCACCGTCTCCTATTTCTCCTCCTGGGGCCCGGTGGGCAATCTGCACCTGACCCCCTCCTTCACCGCCCCCGGCAGCAACATTCTCTCAGCCGACGCGGCGGGAGATCACCAGTACATGAACATGTCCGGCACCTCCATGGCCACCCCCAACGCCTCCGGCGCCTTTGCGGTGGTGCTGGAGGCCCTCCGGGACCGGGGCCTCACCGGCGGCGAGGCCCTGACCATGGCGGAGCGCGCGCTGGAGAGCACCGCCCGGATCCTTACCAACGAGGAGGGAACGCCCCTGTCCCCCCGGCAGCAGGGCGCGGGCCTCATTCAGGTCTCCGCCGCCCTGGACGCCCCGGTGGTCCTCAATAAGCCTCTGGCGGAGCTGGGGGACAGCGAAAACGGCCGCTTCACCCTGCGCCTCACCTTCCAGAACCTGTCGGCGGAGGACGTGACCCTGGAGCGGAGCCTCACCGTCCTCACCGACAACTTTACGGAGGAGTACGGCGTATACTACAGCCTCCTGAGCCCCCTGGACATCACCGACAGCGTCTCCGTCACCGGTCCGCAGACCGTCACCGTCCCCGCCGGCGGATCTGTCACCGCCTCCTGGACCCTGTCTGTAGACAGCGCCCTCCGGCAGGAGCTGGCGCCGGTGTACCCCAACGGCTTTTTCACCGAGGGCTTCATGACCTTTACCGCCTCTGACGGCGCCGCCGTCCATGCCGCCTTCCTGGGCTACTGCGGCGACTGGGACGCGGCCCCCATTCTCAGCCCCACCAACCACACCGACCTTCTGGAGGCCGCCGCCGAGATCTCCGAGGAAGGGGAGAAGATCCCCACCGACGATATCCTGGTGGACCGGGATCTGGGGGTAAATCTGGTCTTTATCAGCAACTCCACCTACCGGGAGGACACCTCCCTTCTCCTGGGGGAGAACGCCTGGGCCTCCCTGCCCTACGACGCCCAGCGCGGGGCTCTGCCCGCGGGGGACACCGACGCTCTGTACACCGCCGGCGGTTTCCTGGTGACGGAGCTCTACACCCTCCGCTCCGCCCGGCGGATGGTCATTCTGGTATCCGATCAGGCCACCGGTGAGATCTATGCCGCCGCGGAGGAGGAGTATGTGCCCAAGTACCAGGCGGACTACGAATCCTCTTTCGGCATCGCTTTCCCCATGGAGGGCTTCTACTGGGACGGCACCGACGCCGACGGCGTCAGCGTCCCCGGCGGCACGGCGGTGGATGTGTCCATCTACGCCTGGACAGAGTGGGATGAGGAGATGGAAAACGCCTATCCCGGCACCGGCGGGGAGGAGGAGGTGCTGGCCCCGGAGCAGTACCAGTGGCTCCTGCAGGACAAGTACGCCGACCGGCTCCAGTGGCGGCTGCCCCTCACCGTGGACAGCCTCTCCCCGGCCATCTCCGCCGCCTGGGAGGGGGAGGACCTGGCGGTCACCGTCCAGGACGACCAGTTCCTGGCCTACGCCGCCCTCCGTGACGGAGACGGGAACCTCCTGGCGGAGGAGGCCTTCGCCGATGAGACTGCCGGGGAGGCCCACACCTTCACCCTCTCCGGCGAGGATCTCCCCGACGCCCTCTGCATCCTGGCCCAGGACTACGCCTCCAACACCACCGGCTACACCCTGTCCCTCGCCGGGACCGAGGCGGAGGGCCACCGCTGCGCCGCGGCCCTCCTCACCGATGTGGACCCGGGCGCCTGGTACCACGAGGCGGTGGACTACGCCTACAGCGCGGGCCTCATGGCGGGCAGTGAGCCCCTGACCTTCCAGCCCACTGACGGCGCCACCCGGGCCCAGGTGGTCTACAGCCTCTACCTCCTGGCCGGCGCGCCGGAGCCGGAGGCGGACCCCTCCTTCACTGACGTGCCCTCCACCAGCCAGTACTACGACGCCCTCTGCTGGGCCGCGGAGACGGGCGTCATCCAGGGCTACGGCGGCGGCATATCCGGCGCCTTCGCCCCGGTGCAGCGCCAGCAGCTGGCGGTGATGCTCCAGCGGTTCGCCGCCCTCACCGGTGAGGCGGCGGCCCAGGGGGATCTCTCCGCCTACGCCGACGGGAGCACGGTCTCCGCCTGGGCGGCGGAGGCCATGGCCTGGGCCCTGGAGGAGGGCCTCCTCTCCAGCGGAGCGGACGGCACCCTGGCCCCCCAGCGCAGCATCTCCCGGGCGGAGCTGGCCCAGCTTCTCCTGAACCTGGCGGGCTGAGGCCCCCGGAGGCGCGCCTGACTCCGTTTTCTGACGCTGCAAGCCCTGCCGCCAAAAGGCGGCAGGGCTTGTGTTTTTTCCCCCTTTGTGCTATTATAATAAATTGAATTTTTATCGAAACGTGAGGGCAAAAACCTTGAATAGAACGCAAGTGGTGATCCCCGAAACCGACATTCAGCGGCAGCGGGACTATACGAAAAAGCTGGCGCCTCTCCTGCCCCGCCGGGGGGAGCGGCCGGCGGCCATGGTGGACACCTACGGTTGCCAGCAGAACGTGGCGGACAGCCAGCGCATCATGGGGATGCTGCGGGACATGGGCTGCGGCTTCACCCAGGACCCCATGGCCGCCGACATCATCGTCATCAACACCTGCGCCATCCGGGAGAACGCGGAGAAGCGGGTCTTCGGCGTCATCGGCCAGCTGGTCCACGCCAAGGAGAAAAACCCGGACCTGATTTTGTGCCTGTGCGGCTGCATGGCCCAGCAGGAGGTGGTGGCCCAGCGGGTGAAGAAGTCCTACCGCCACGTGGATCTGGTGTTCGGGCCCCAGGCCCTGTGGAAATTCCCGGAGCTCCTCTACGAGGTCTGCACCCGGCGCAAGCGGGTGTTCTCCATCGCCGACGAGCACGGCTCCATCGCCGAGGGCCTGCCGGTGGTCCGGGAGAGCGCCGTGAAGGCCTGGGTATCCATCATGTACGGCTGCAACAACTTCTGCTCCTACTGCATCGTGCCCTACGTCCGGGGCCGGGAGCGCAGCCGGGAGCCGGAGGAGATCCTCGCCGAGATCCGCCAGCTGGTTTCGGAGGGCTACAAGGAGATCACCCTCCTGGGACAGAACGTCAACTCCTACGGCAAGGACCTGGAGAAGCCCATGGACTTTGCGGACCTCCTCCGGGCCATCGATCAGATCCCCGGGGACTATCTCATCCGCTTCATGACCAGCCACCCCAAGGACGCCGGGGAGAAGCTCTTTACCGCCATGGCGGAGTGTCCCCATGTGGCAAAGCAGCTCCACCTGCCGGTCCAGTCCGGCAACAGCCGGGTGCTGAAGGCCATGAACCGGGGCTATACCCGGGAGCAGTACCTCGAAAAGGCCCGAATGGTCCGCTCCCTGATGCCGGACATCGTCCTCACCAGCGACATCATCATCGGCTTCCCCGGGGAGACCGAGGCGGAGGCCATGGACACCGTGTCCCTTATCGAGGAGGTGGGCTACGACGCCCTCTTTACTTTCATCTACTCCCCCCGGCCGGGTACTCCCGCCGCCGCCATGCCGGACCCCGCTACTCGTGCGGAGAAGCAGGTGTGGTTTGACAAGCTGGTGGATGCCCAGAACCGCATTTCCGGTCAGCTCCACCGCTCCTATGTGGGCAAGACCGTCCGGGTGCTGGTGGACGGGGAGAGCGGCGACGCCCAGTGGCCCCTCCAGAGCCGCACCGAGGGCGGACGGCTGGTCCATCTGAAGGGGGACAAGTCCCTGGTGGGGCGGTACGTCCAGGCGGAGATCGTGGACAGCAACACCTGGGCGCTGTTCGGGGAGGTCAGGGGGTAAGGCACCCCCGGGGTGCGGTGCTTATCGCGGGGGCTCCACCCCCGTACCCCAGGTCACTTTTTCCCCGGCGAAAAAGTGACCAAAACGCCGCCAAAACCAAGGTTTTGGAATCCTTTGTCCAATCGGTCTGGATAGGACTTGATGCCCAGTTGCCACTGAGACGCCGCAGGCCGCTGGCCCCTCGTAATCGGTGCGGCGGGTATCCAACTTCGGCTGGCCTGTGCCCTGCGGGTACGCCCCTCGGGCTGAGGGTTGGTTCTATCAGCGCTTACAGGCGGGCAAGGTGCAGGCCCAGGATAAAGGATTTATGGAACAAGTACTGCATCTCTGCGGAACAGGCAGCATTGTACCGTGGCTCGTAGGCCATGTACAGCCGCCGCTGCTCCGGGGTGAAGGTCTCTGTCAGGGCATTCAGCGCCTCGTCCCGGCTCTCCGCCAGGACCTGGTATGCCTCCTGCTCCAACAGGCCGGGCCACTCATGCTCCATGATATAGTAAAACAGACATTCCTCGTATTGATTCATAAGATTGCCCCTTTACGAATGTTCGTTCGTTGTATATGGTTATTGTATCACGAACGTATATTCGTGTCAAGTTACAGGGAGGCGTATATGCAGCTGTTTGAAAATTTGATTCGTCTGCGGAAGGAGCGGGGTCTCTCTCAGGAGGCCGTAGCAGAAGCCGTGGGCATCCGTTCCCGCACCTATCAGAATTACGAATATGGCGGCAGGACCCCGCCTTTGGAGACCCTCATCGCCTTGGCGGACCTGTACGACATCTCTTTGGATGAACTGGTCTGTCGGGAGCGTCATTAAATAGGTGAAATAGCATCTTCCCCCAGGCGCGGTCTCCTCGCGGCACAGCCGCTGTGGCCTACGCTACAAACATGCCACCGGCATGTTTGCTTAACGCTGCGGGGCCGTCAGGCGAAGTGCGTAACCCACTGAACCGATTACGAGGGGCCAGCGGCCCTGCAGAAATTCAGCGGCAACCGGGTATCAAAACTTCGGAGCGTCCGATTGGACAAATTGGGGGCCTGGGGTCTCCCCAGCGCTTTTTTGGTGACTTTTTGTGCGTACAAAAAGTTACCCGGGTCCGGGCCGGGGAGGCCCGGGAGCCAAAGCCCGAAGCGGCCCGCTTCTGACGCAGCGGAGAACGAAACGAAAAAGCGACATTCAGAGGACCCCTCCTCTGAAAAAATCCCCCCGCCGGCGGCCGCCGGCAAATCACAGAAAGAGGAAACAGACCATGGCAGAGATGACGCCCATGATGCGGCAGTACCTGGAGATCAAGGAACAGAACAAGGACGCGATCCTCTTCTTCCGGCTGGGGGACTTCTACGAGATGTTCAACGAGGACGCGAAGCTGGCCTCGGAGGAGCTGGACCTGACCCTCACCACCCGGGACCGGGGCAAGCCGGAGGAGGACCGGGTGCCCATGTGCGGCGTGCCCTACCACTCCTGCGACGGCTACATCGCCCGGCTCATCGCCAAGGGCTACAAGGTGGCCATCTGCGAGCAGACCGAGGACCCCGCCAAGGCCAAGGGCCTGGTGAAGCGGGACATCATCCGGGTGGTGACCCCCGGCACCGTGGACAGCTCCATG
>CALWYI010000103.1 GCA_944385715.1 uncultured Oscillospiraceae bacterium
CCGCAGGGGCGGCCCTGCACCGCGTCGGCCATGGCGGCGCCCCGGAAGGCGGCCAGGGCGATGGCCTGGGGGGCGGTGAACACCCCGGCGGCGTGGAGGGCGGAGTACTCCCCCAGGGAGAGGCCCGCCGCGGCCTGGGGCCGGATACCAGCCTCGTAGAGAAGGGCGGTGACCCCGGCGGCGAAGGCCACCATGGCGGGCTGGGTGTACCGGGTGTCGCTGAGGGTCTCCTCGGGGCCCTCGAAGCAGAGCGTTTTGAGGTCGAAGTCCACGGGGGCGCTGTCCAGGATCTTCCGGAAGGCGGGATAGGCCTCGTAGAGGTCCCGGCCCATGCCTGCGTGCTGGGTGCCCTGCCCGGCGTAGAGGAAGGCAAGCTTCATCGTCCGCTCTCCTTCTCCAGACGCTCCAGGCAGGCCTGGGACTGGGCCATCATCTCCTCGAAGATGACCCGCAGGGGCCGGATCTCCCGGACCATGCCCGCCACCTGGCCGGCCATGACGCTGCCGGTGTCGGTGTCGCCGTCAAAGACCGCACGGCGCAGGCCTCCCAGGGTCAGGTGCTCCAGCTCCTCCTTGGTGGCCCCCGCCTTCTCCTGGCGGACGTACTCCCGGGACATCCTGTTCTTCAGCACCCGTACCGGAGTTCCGCCGAAGCGGCCGGTGACGATGGTGTCGCTGTCCTTGGCTTTGAGGATAGCGGCCTTGTAGTTATCGTGAATGGGGCACTCCACACTGCCCAGAAGGCAGGTGCCCACCTGGACGCCGATGGCCCCCAGGGCGAAGGCGGCGGTGAGCTGGCGGCCGTCGGCGATGCCGCCGGCGGCGATGACCGGCAGGCCGTACTCCGCCATGGCGTCCACCACCTGGGGGATGAGGGCCATGGTGGTCATCTCGCCCACATGGCCGCCGGACTCGGTGCCCTCGGCGATGACGCCGTCCACACCCCGGTCCGCCAGCCGCTTGGCCAGGGCCACGGCGGGGATCACGGGGAACACCTTGCAGCCGGCCTCCTTCCACATGGCCACGTACTCGCCGGGGTTGCCGGCGCCGGTGGTGACCACGGGGATCTGCTCCTCCGCCACGATCCGGGCCATCTCGGGGGCCTGGGGGTGCATGAGCATGATGTTGACGCCGAAGGGCCTGTCGGTCCGCTCCCGGCAGACGCGGATCTGCTGGCGGAGGATGTCGGCGGTCATGCCGCCGGCGCCGATGAGGCCCAGGGCCCCGGCGTTGGACACGGCGGCGGCGAACTCGCCGGTGGCGATGTTGGCCATGCCGCCCTGGATAATGGGGAACTGGATCCCCAGCATATCGTTGAGACGCATAGTTCCTACCTCTTTTATAGTTTCAGCAGCGCGCCGCCCCAGGTGAGGCCGGCGCCAAAGCCCACGCACAGGGCGATCTGACCCTGCCGGGCCAGGCCCTTCTCCAGCAGCTCATCCAGAGCGATGGGAATGCTGGCGGCGGAGGTGTTGCCGTAGCGGTCCATATTTTTGTAGAACTTCTCCGGCGGGGCCTTCAGCCTGCGCACCACATAGTCGATGATGCGGCTGTTGGCCTGGTGGCAGATGACGTGGTCCACCTGGCTGAGGGTCATCCCCGCCTGGGAGAGCACCGCGTCGATGCACTTGGGCACCGCGTCCACGGCGAAGCGGAACACCGCCGGGCCGTCCATGTGGATGAAGCGGTCCATCTCCCCGGCGCCGCCGGCACGGAGGATCTGGGTGTCCCCCCGGGCCCCCAGCACGCAGGCGTAGGGGGCGTCGTCCGTCAGGCGGATCACCGCCGCCGCCGCCCCGTCGCCGAAGAGGACGCAGGTGGAGCGGTCGGTGAAGTCGGTGATGCGGCTGAGGGCCTCGGAGCCCACCACCAGGGCGCAGGGGGCCCGGAGGCGGCCCGCCGCCAGCAGGCACCGGGCGGTCTCCAGGGCGTGGAGGAAGCCGGTGCAGGCGGCGTTGACGTCGAAGGCGGGGGTGGTCTCGGCAAAGCCCAGGAGCTGGTGGAGCTCACAGGCCAGGGACGGGGTGGCGTGGTCGGCGGTAAAGGTGGCGGCGACGCACACCCCGATGTCCTGCGGTCCCACCCCGGCCCGCTCCATGGCGGTTTTTGCCGCCGCCAGGGCGGAGGAGGTGTTGCCCTCCCCCTCGCCGCAGAGATAGCGGGTGACGATGCCGGTGCGCTCCCGGATCCACTGGTCGCTGGTGTCCACCATGCGGCTGAGATCGTCGTTGGTCAGGCAGCGGGAGGGCACGTGGCGGCCCGTCCCCAGTAGTTTGATGGCGTTCATGGATTTCCTCCCTGGACCCACGCCCGGCCCATGGCGGCAAATTTCTCCTGCCGGTGGCGGGCGGGGTCCTTCAGCCGCAGGGCGGCGTCCAGATGTTTGGTGAGGGCCGCGTCCACAAGGCGCAGCCGGGTGGTCAGATTTTCCGGGTTCTCCGGCTCGGGGATCACCTCGTCCACCACCCCCAGCTTCCGGAGGTCCTGGGCGGTGATCTTCATGACCTCGCAGGCCTCCGCCACCCGCCCCGCGTCCTTCCACAGGATGGAGGCGAAGCCCTCCGGGGAGAGGACGGAGTACACCGCGTTCTCCAGCATCAGCACCTGGTTTCCCATGGCCAGGGCCAGGGCGCCGCCGCTGCCTCCCTCGCCGCAGATGACGGCCACCATGGGCACCGTCAGGCGGCTCATGAGGGTGAGGCTCCGGGCGATGGCGTCGGCCTGGCCCCGCTCCTCGGCCTCCAGGCCGGGGTAGGCCCCGGGGGTGTCCACAAAGGTGATGATGGGGCGGCGGAACTTCTCCGCCTGGGCCATGATGCGCTGGGCCTTCCGGTAGCCCTCGGGCTCCGGCATGCCGAAGTGGGTGCGGAGGTTCTCCTCCAGGTTCTTGCCCTTCCGGGTGCCGAGAACGGTGACGGGTCGCCCGTGGTAGCGGGCGATGCCGCCGAAGATGGCGGGGTCGTCCCCCTGAAGCCGGTCCCCCCGCTGTTCAAAAAAGTCAGTGAAAAGGCCCTGCAGGTAGTCCGTGGGGCCCGGCCGCTGGGGGGAGCGGGCCAGGGCCAGCCGCTGCTGGGCCGTGAGATGCTGTGTCATTGCCGTCACCTCTTTCTTCCGTGGAGGGACAGCAGCTGTCCCAGGGTGTCACGGAGCGCGCCCCGGGGCACCACCGCGTCCACGAAGCCGTGGTCCTGGAGGAACTCCGCGCGCTGGAAGCCCTCCGGCAGCTTCTGGCCGATGGTCTGCTCGATGACCCGGGGCCCGGCAAAGCCGATGAGGGCCCCCGGCTCCGCCAGGGTGATATCCCCCAGCATGGCGAAGCTGGCGGACACGCCGCCGGTGGTGGGGTTGGTGAGGCAGGCGATGTACAGCCCGCCGCAGCGCTGGAACTCCTCGATGGCGGCGGCGGTGTGGGCCATCTGCATGAGGGAGAGGATGCCCTCCTGCATCCGCGCCCCGCCGGAGGCGCAGAAAATGATGAGGGGCAGCTTCTTCTTCCGGGCCAGCTGGGCGGCCCGGGCGATCTTCTCGCCCACGGCGGTCCCCATGCTGCCCATGAGAAAGCGGCTGTCCATCACAGCCACCACGGCGGGAGAGCCGTGGATCTTCCCAACGGCGGAGACCACCGCCTCCTGAAGGCCGGTGGCCGTCCGCAGGGCGGAGAGCTTCTCCCGGTAGCCGGGAAAGGACAGGGGGTCCCTGCCGGTGAGGGAGCTGTTGCACTCCCGGAACGCGCCGTCGTCCAGCAGCATGCGGAGCCGGTCGTAGGCCCCTATGGGCCGGTGGAGGCCGCAGCCGGGGCACACGTTGTACCCCTGGCGCCACTGGTCCTTGCGCACCGCCATGCCGCACTGGGGGCACTTCTCAAACTGGGGGTCCAGGCCGGGCTTGGGGGCAAATACCGGCAGGGTCCCCTTGCGCCGCTGGCGCATGGCCAGGAACTTCGCCCGGCGCTCTTCAAATTGCTGGTTCATTCCTCCGCTCCTTCATGGCCGCCGGACTGCCAGCTCAGCAGCTCCTCCAGATGCTCCTCCAGGAAGGCGGTGTCGTACTTCCCCCGGAGGTAGTCCCCGTGGTAGAGGATCAGGTAGGCCAGGTCCGCGCTGGTGGGGTAGCCCTGGATGGTCAGCTCCTCCAGACACCGGCGCATCCGCCGGATAGCCCCCAGACGGGTGGGGGCGTGGACGATGATCTTGGCCACCATGGAGTCATAGTAGGGGGAGAGGGTGAAGCCGTTGTACAGCGCCGAGTCCACCCGGACGCCGCAGCCGCCGGGGAAGTGGACGAACGCCGTCTTGCCCGGGCAGGGACGAAAGCCGTTGGCGGGGTCCTCGGCATTGACCCGGACCTCAATGGCGTGGCCTTTGACCGCCGCCTCCTCCTGGGTGAAGGAGAGGGGCAGCCCAGCGGCCACCCGGATCTGCTCCCGGACCAGGTCCACGCCGGTGACCATCTCGGTGACCGGGTGCTCCACCTGGATGCGGGTGTTCATCTCGATGAAATAGAAGCGGCCCTCTCCGTCCAGGACGAACTCCACTGTCCCGGCCCCCAGGTAGCCGCAGCACCGGGCGGCGGCGACGGCCGCCTGGCCCATGGTCTCCCGCAGCTCCGGGGTCAGGGCGCAGGAGGGGGACTCCTCCATGAGCTTCTGGTGCTTGCGCTGGATGGAGCAGTCCCGCTCCCCCAGGTGGACCACGTTGCCCCGGCTGTCGGCCATGATCTGGAACTCAATGTGCCGGGGGTGGAGGATCAGCTTCTCCACGTACAATGAGCCGTCCCCAAAGCAGGCCTCCGCCTCCGCCTGAGCGGCGGCAAAGGCCTCGGGCAGCTCCTGAGAGGAGAACACCCGGCGCATACCCCGGCCACCGCCGCCGGCGGTGGCCTTGAGCATCACCGGATAGCCGATGTCCTCCGCCCAGCGGAGGGCCTCCTCCACGTCCGCCACACACCCGTCGGACCCGGGCACCACAGGAACCCCGGCGGCCTTCATCATGGCCCGGGCGGAGGCCTTGTCTCCCATGGCCCGGATCACGTCGCCGGAGGGGCCGATGAAGGTGAGGCCGCACTTCTGGCACAGGTCCGCGAACTCCGCGTTCTCGGACAGAAAGCCGTAGCCGGGGTGGACCGCCTCGCAGCCGCTCTCCACCGCCGCCGTGAGGACGGCGGTCTGGTTGAGGTAGCTCTCGGCGGAGCGGGCGGGGCCGATGCACACCGCCCGGGTGGCCAGCTGCACATGGAGGGCGTCCCGGTCGGCCTCGGAGTACACCGCCACCGTCTCGATGCCCAGCTCCCGGCAGGCCCGGATCACCCGCAGGGCGATCTCCCCCCGGTTGGCGATCAGAATTCTGTGAAACATATCCTTACAGCTCCCGGATGCGGAAGAGGGGCTGGCCGAAGCCCACCAGCTCCCCGCTGGCGGGAAGCACCTCCTCGATGACGCAGTCGCAGGGGGCGGGCACCTCGCTCATCATCTTCATGGCTTCGATGATGCACACGGTGTCGTTCTTCTTCACCGTGTCCCCGGCCTTGACGAAGGGGGCGTCCTCCGGGGAGGGGGCGGCGTAGAAGGTGCCCACCAGGGGAGCCTTGATGGCGCTGCCCTCCGCCTGGGGCGCATCGGACTCAAGGGCGGGGGCGGCGGGAGCCACAGCCGCGGCGGGCACGGCGGCGGGGGCCGCCGCCATCAGAGGGACGGCGGGAGCGGGCGGAGCCTTCTCCAGTACCAGCCGGGTGTCGCCCTCCTCGTATTCCATGCGGTACAGAACGCTGGCGGAGAAGTGGTCCATCAGCGCCAGCAGCTCGTCTCTGGTCATAGCGCGCCTCCGATCAGGCGTTCTGCTCCAGGTAGGAGACGATGTCGCCCACAGTCTTCATCTCCTTGAGGGCCTCGTCGGAAATGGCGGCGCCCAGGGCGTCCTCCAGGGCAATGTTCAGCTCCACGGCGTCGATGCTGTCCAGGCCCAGGTCCTCGGTGAGGGTGGCCTCCATGGTCACGGCCTCCGCTTCGCAGCCCAGAGTATCCACGATCACGTCACGTACTTTCTCAAACATAGTTGCTATGTCCTTTCCAAGTTGTTCCAACAATTTAATTAAAAATATTTAATTAAAAATGTTTAAGCTCATTATACCGATGGAGGCGGAAAAGTCAACGGCGGATTTTCAGAAAAATACCTAAAGTGGAGAAAAAATCCGGGGCGGTTTCTGGATATCCTGCCGCAAAGCGGCGCATTTTTGACAAAAACGGGCAAAAACTGGAGGAAACCGCCACACGGAGCCGCAGGCGGTCCGGGGGCAGCAGCTTCCCTTTTCCAGAGCGGCTTGGCGGGACAGGCGGCGATCCGGTCCCTTGTACAGAGGGGAAAGGGGGCCGCTGGGGGGCGGAGGAGAGGCTGCGGGCGGGGGAATCTGCTATGGAGAGCGCCGGGGGCGCTGGCGGGCGGGACCGGAAAAGCGAAAGAGACCGGAACGGCATTGCCGTTCCGGTCTCTCTGCTGTATGTTCTGTTGCATGACGCCCGGTACCAAGAGGGCGTCCCCTCAGCCGCTGAAAGGGATCAGTCGACCTTGGGGCCGGCGGCCACCAGGGCCTTGCCGGCGTCGTTGGTGGTGTACTTGGCGAAGTTCTTCACGAAGCGGGAAGCCAGATCCTTGGCCTTGGTGTCCCACTCGGTGGGGTCGGCGTAGGTGTTGCGGGGATCCAGGATGTTGGTGTCCACGCCGGGCAGAGAGGTGGGGACCTCCAGGTTGAAGTAGGGGATGGTCTTGGTCTCGGCCTTCAGGATGGAGCCATCCAGAATGGCGTCGATGATGCCGCGGGTGTCCTTGATGGAGATGCGCTTGCCGGTGCCGTTCCAGCCGGTGTTCACCAGGTAGGCCTTGGCGCCG
>CALWYI010000104.1 GCA_944385715.1 uncultured Oscillospiraceae bacterium
AGATAGGCCTCGCTCTGGGCGATCTCGTTGGTGTGGTGGGGGAAGGCGTTGTCGATGCCGCCGCAGTGGATGTCCAGGTCCTCCCCCAGGTGCTTCATGGAGATGCCGGAGCACTCGATGTGCCAGCCGGGGTAACCCACGCCCCAGGGGGAGTCCCACTTGAGGGCCTGGTCCTCGAACTTGGACTGGGTGAACCAGAGGACGAAGTCATTCTTGTTGCGCTTGTTGGTGTCCTCCTCCACGCCCTCCCGGACGCCCACTGCCAGGTCCTCGGCGTCGTGGTCGTTGAAGATATAGTAGCGGTCCAGCTTGCTGGTGTCGAAGTACACGTTGCCCCCGGCCTGATAGGCGTAGCCCTTGTCCAGCAGGGTGGAGATGATCCTGATATACTCGTCGATGCAGCTGGTGGCGGGCTCCACCACGTCGGGGCGCTTGATGTTCAGCTTCCGGCAGTCGTCGAAGAAGGCGTCGGTGTAGAACTTGGCGATGTCCATGACGCTCTTGTGCTCCCGCTTGGCGCCCTTGAGCATCTTATCCTCGCCGGTGTCGCCGTCGGAGCTGAGGTGGCCCACGTCGGTGATGTTCATGACCCGCTTGACCGGGTAGCCCTCATAGCGCAGGAACTTCTCCAGCACGTCCTCCATGATATAGGTCCGCAGGTTGCCGATGTGGGCGAAGTGGTACACCGTGGGGCCGCAGGTGTACATCTTCACCTGGTCCGGGTGGTTGGGAACGAATTCCTCTTTTTTGCGGGTGGCGGAATTGTAGAGATACATACAGCGGTACTCCTTTAGCTTTTTATTTCCATGGCGGCAGGCGGGGTCAGGCGGGGGGATTCCCGGCCTGTTCCCGCAGTTTTTCTTCCAGTTCAGTTACCCGGCGGCTGAGCTCCTCCAGCCGCTTGAGCATGGGGTTCTCCACGCTGGTCTGGTCCACCTCGTCGGCGTAGTGGCGGACCTTCTCGCCGTTGACCCGCACGATCTGGGCGGGGACCCCCACGGCGGTGGCGTTGGCGGGGACCTCCTGGAGCACCACGGCGCCGGCGGCGATGCGGGCGTTGTCGTGGATGGTGATGGGGCCCAGCACCTTGGCGCCCGCGCCCACCATGACGTTGCTGCCCAGGGTGGGGTGGCGTTTCCCGGTATCCTTGCCGGTGCCCCCCAGGGTCACGCCCTGGTAGAGGAGCACGTCGTCCCCCAGTTCGGCGGTCTCGCCGATGACGATGCCGGTGCCGTGGTCGATGACCAGGCGGCGGCCGATGGCGGCGCCGGGGTGGATCTCGATGCCGGTCCAGAAGCGGCTCCACTGGGAGACGCACCGGGCCAGGAAGCGCAGTCTCCGGCGGTAGAGCCAGTGGGCGACGCGGTGGTAGATGGTGGCGTGGACGCCGGCGTAGAGGAGGAGAATCTCCAGCTTGCTCCGGGCCGCCGGGTCACGCTTTTGGTATGCGGTCAGTGTTTCCCATAACATAAGAAGCGATCCTTTTTGTTAGGATTCCATGTGAGCGGCCGGAAAAGGGAAAATAAAAAACGCCCGCCCCGTCCCCGTGGACGGAGAGGCGCGGTGCGCGGTTCCACTCTCCTGTTTCGCTCGTAAGGCCAGTATCGCGGCCCAGACGGAGGGCATTGCCCCTCCCGCTCCCGGACGCACCTTCCCCGCGCCTCCCGGAGAGCCGTTTCCAGCCGACGGCGGCCCCTCTCTGTCCCTTTGGCGCAGGTACTCTTTCCGTTCATTGCGGTACGCTTTTATTATATTATCAGCGGGGAGGGGCGGTGTCAAGGCAATTTATCCGGGAAGAAAGGCTTTTTCTTGCGGAGGGACAGGCGGTGTGCTACAATGGGACCAACATATGTCGGATGGAGGGGAACATGGATCGAGGGCGTTTGGAGGAGCAGCTGCGTACGCTGCCCCTGGTGCAGTACGAGTTTTTTGAGACCCGCGACCTGGTGTTCACGCCCCGGGTCCGGGTGGTGTGTGAGATGGAGTGCCCCCGGTACGGCACCAGCTGGGCCTGTCCGCCGGGAGTGGGGACGGTGGAGGAATGTCGGGCGCGGTGCCTCGCCTACCCGGAGGGGCTGCTGATTGTGACCATGACGGAGGTGGACGACATCGCCGACATCGACGCCACCCTGGCCACCCGGGGTCCCCACGAGGACCTCACCCGGCAGGTCCACCACATGCTGCTGGACCAGGGGGCGGAGGTGTACGTCCTCTCCACCGAGTCCTGCGCCCTCTGTGAGCGCTGCACCTACCCGGAGGCCCCCTGCCGCCGCCCGGACAGAATGTACCCCTGCGTGGAGAGCCACGGCATCCTGGTCACCGACCTGGGGGAGCGCTTCGGCCTGCCCTTCCAGGCGGGGGGCAATATCGTCACCTGGTTCAGCTTGCTGCTGTACCGCTGAGAGGCAGCAAAATAGCGGCCCCGGACACGGTCATCGTGTCCGGGGTCGCTGCTGTTTTACAGGGGAGAACCGGTCAGGCTGCTGCCTGCTCCTGGGAGAGATGATAGAGGAAGAACACCCCGTCCGGGGCCCGGTACAGACCGGAGAGGCCCTCCCGGAGCTGCCAGCTGAGCCCCGCATAGTACAGGGGGATCACCGGCGCGTCGTTTAAGAGGATGGCCTCGGCGTCGTGGAGGTAGGCGTCCCGGGCCTCCGGGGAGACAGCCGCGGCGGCGGACTCCATGAGGATGTCGAAGGCCTCGCTCTCATAGCCGGCGCGGTTGCCGGCGTTGGAGCTGTAGAAATCCCCCAGGATGGCCTTGGCGTCATTGTAGGCGGCGGTGAAGGTCTGGGCCGCGATCTGGAAGGGGGCCACAGGCTCCGCATCCTCCGCAGCACCGCTGTCTTCGGTGGTCTCCGGCTCTGCAGGGGTGAGCATGATCTCATACTCCTCCGCTGTCACGGCTTTGGCGGTGACCGTGATGCCCAGCTGCTCCTGCCACATGGCCGTCACCGCCTGGGCGGCGGCTTTGCCGGCATCGGAGGACACATAGATGTACTCCACCGCGGGGAAGTCCGCCCCGTCGGGGTAGCCCGCCTGGGCCAGGAGACTCCGGGCCTGGGCGCAGTCGTCCTCATAGTCGCTGTCGGTGGGAACGGTGACCATCTCCAGGCTGTGGGTCCGGAAATCCCAGAAGCTGTCCGGTTCCTGGAGCTGCTGGGACTGGCTGGGGTCCGGGGCGTTCTGGGTGGCGGCCTTCTCCTCCGCCTCCGGGGCGGCGGTGCCGTAGTCGGTGATGCCGTAGGGGAGAAGGCCCGAGGCGGCCCGGAGGGTCAGGTCGCCGGCGGCCTCCGCCACGGCCTGGGTGTCAATGGCCAGCCGCAGGGCCAGCCGCACGTTGGGGTCCGTAAAGGGCTCCGCCTTGGTATTGAGGAGGAGGCCATAGGTGGCGGTCACCGGGTCCGGCAGCCAGCTGCCGCTGTCCGCCAGGGTCTGGAGGGTCTCCTCCGGCAGATCCCGGATCAGATCCGCCTCCCCGTTGAGGAAGGCGTCATAGTCCAGGTCGGCGGAGGCGGGGACGAACCGCAGGATGTCGGGACCCACGGCAGCGCTGTCGTAGTAGGTCTCGCTCTTCGTAAGCTCCACCTGGCCGCCGCTGAGGGAGACGACGCGGTAGGCGCCGTTGGTGACGGTGTCCTCACCGCCCCACTTGCCGCTCTCCACCTGGTCCTGCCGCACCGGCATGGTGTAGGCCCCGGCGCACACCTCCTCCAGGAAGTAGGCGCAGCTGCCCACCAGCTCCACCACCAGGGTCTCATCGTCGGGGGCGGAGACCCCCAGCAGGGAGGGGTCCCCGGTCTCCTGCACGTCGCTGTAGCCGGCGATGTCCGAGAGTAGGGCGCGGTGGGGCAGGTCGTTGGCGGGGTCCGCCAGCCGCTGCCAGGCGGCCACGAAGTCCCCGGCGGTGACGGCCTGGCCGTCGGACCACTGGATGCCGTCCCGAAGGGTGAAGGTGCAGGTGGCGTTGCCGGCGTAGTCGGTCTCCGCCTCGTAGTCCTCCGCCTGACCGGGGGCCAGGACCGCATGGCCGCTGCCGTCGTCCTCCCAGCGCATCAGGTTCTCAAATAGGTGGAAGAGGATGGTCTCACACCCCTGGGCGGTGGCGGCGGCGCCGTCCAGGGTGTCCTGGGCTTCTGTGGCGCACACCGTGACGGTGAAGGGCTCCGCCTCCTGGGTGTCGTCCGCCTCCGGCTGGCTGCCGCAGGCGGAGAGGAGCAGGGTCAGGGCCAACAGGGCCGCCAGAAGGGGTCTATGGAATTTGCTGTGGCTGCTGTATGTCTGCATGGATCGGTCTCCTTTTGCTGAGTCGAATGGGAGATCACTTGCTGTCGGCGGGGACCAGCCGGCCCTGGTCGTCGAAGGCGACGGGGTGGATCTTGTTCCTGGTGTGCTTGGCGATGTCGCTCAGCCGGACCAGGCCGGGGTAATCGGACACCAGGGTGTAGGCCACGCCGTGGCGCTTGGCCCGGCCGGTGCGGCCGATGCGGTGGACGTAGTACTCGTTCTCGTCGGGAACGTCGTAGTTGAACACCGCGTCCACGTCGTCCACATCGATGCCCCGGGCGGCCACGTCGGTGGCCACGAACACCCGCAGCTCCCCTCGGCGGAACCGGGCCATGACCTTCTCCCGCTTCTCCTGGGGGATGTCGCCGTGGATGCACTGGGCGTCCACGCCCCGCATCTGCAGGAGCTTGGTGACCCGCTCAGTGTTGCCCTTGGTGTTGCAGAAGATCATCACCCGGTCGTAGTCCTCCAGGTCCAGGATCTTCTTGACGGTGTCCACCTTCTCGTTCATGCTCACCTCGATGCGGTACTGGAGGATGTCCGGCTTGTTCTCCTCGTCGGCCCGGACGGTGATCTCCACCGGGTCCCGCTGGTATACCCAGGCGATGTCCATGACCTCCCGGCTGATGGTGGCGGAGAAGAGCCCCAGATTCTTCCGGTTCTTCATCACGTCCAGCAGGCGGGTCACCTCGTGGATGAAGCCCATGTCCAGCATCCGGTCCGCCTCGTCCAGAATGGCGGTCTGGACCTGGTCGATGCGGACGGTCCGCCGCTTCATGTGGTCCCCCAGGCGGCCGGGGGTGGCCACCACGATCTGGGGCTTCTTCTTCAGGGCATCGATCTGCTTGCCGATGGGCTGGCCGCCGTAGAGGCAGACCATCCGAATACCGGGCTTGAACTGGGCCAGGTCCCGCATCTCGGAGGTGATCTGCATGGCCAGCTCCCGGGTGGGGGCCAGGATCACCGCCTGGACCTGCTCCGACTCCGTGTCGATGTGCTCGATAATGGGAATGCCGAAGGCGAAGGTCTTGCCGGTGCCGGTGGGGGCCTTGGCGGTGACGTCCTGCCAGTCCATCATGGGGGGGATGCACCCGGCCTGGATGGGGGTGGACTCCACGTATCCTTTTTTCTCCAGCGCGCGCATCAGCTCCGGGGACAGCCCCAGGGAGTCGAAGCGCACGCCCTGTGTGATCTCCATAGTATCATTCCTCACAGTTGTGTCATTTTTCTGGTTTGTACAGGTTAACCAGTATAGTTTACCACAAAATACCCTCCTGTCGCAAGGGCGGCAGGAGGTATTCCCGGAAAGTTCACAATTTTTTCATGAAATCGTGACCTGAGGGCGGCAAAAACTCCGACCTTCGGCACCCAGGCACCAAAATGCGCCGCCGGCCCTCTCCAGAGGGCCGGCGGAAAGGCATTACTTCTTATAGGGCACGTGCCAGATGGTGTCGGCGTAGTCGGCGATGGACCGGTCGGCGGCGAAGATGCCGGAGCGGGCAATGTTGTGCAGGCTCATCCGGTTCCACTTCTCCCGGTCGGCGTAGGTCTCCACCATCCGCCGCTCGGCGGCGCAGTAGGAGGCAAAGTCCGCCAGGAGCATATACTCGTCGGCGGGGGAGCCGCTGCCGAAGAGGAGCCGCTCCACCAGATCGTCGTAGCGGACGCCGTCCTTGAAGCCGTTGCTGATCTGGTCCAGCACCCGGTGCAGGGCGGGATCCCGGCTGTAGAGGCGGTAGGGGTTGTAGCCGCTGTTGCGCATCTCCTTGACCTCGTCGGTCTTCAGGCCGAAGAGGAACATGTTCTCGTCGCCCAGCACCTCATGCATCTCCACGTTGGCGCCGTCCAGGGTGCCCACGGTGAGAGCGCCGTTCATCATGAACTTCATGTTGCCGGTGCCGCTGGCCTCCTTGCCGGCGGTGGAGATCTGCTGGCTGACCTCGCTGGCGGGCATCAGCACCTCCGCCATGGATACCCGGTAGTTCTCCAGGAAGAACACCTGCAGCTTATCCTTGCAGACGGGGTCGCTGTTGATCTGGTCGGCCATGGAGTTGATGAGGCGGATGATCCGCTTGGCCACGGCATAGCCCGGCGCGGCCTTGGCACCGAAGAGGAAGGTGTGGGGCCGCATCTCCATGTTGGGGTTATCCCGCAGCTGGAGGTAGAGGTGGATGATGTGCATGGCGTTGAGGAGCTGGCGCTTGTACTCGTGGAGGCGCTTGACCTGCACGTCGAAGATGGCGTCGGTGTTGACGATGACGCCCTGCTCCTTCTTGGCCCACTTGGCGAAGGCCAGCTTGTTGGCCTTCTTGATCTGCTCCAGCCGGAGGAGGACCTCCTTGTCGTCGGCGTAGGCGTCCAGCTTGGGCAGGGCGGTGCCGGGGTGGAGGAGGTAGTCGTCGCCGCCGGCCAGGTCCCGGATCAGGCTGTCCAGACCCGGGTTGATCTCCGCCAGCCACCGGCGGTGGTCGATGCCGTTGGTGACGTTCTTGAACTTCTCCGGCTCCATGCCGTAGGCATCCTTGAACACGTCGTGGCGGAGGATGTCGCTGTGGAGGGCGCTGACGCCGTTGACGGCCATGCCGCCGGC
>CALWYI010000105.1 GCA_944385715.1 uncultured Oscillospiraceae bacterium
ACCGACGAGACCACTCCTGTCGAGGAGCCCGCTGAGGACGCCGCCGATACTGAGGCGGTCCTGGCTCAGTTTGCGGACCAGGATCAGATCCAGGCCTACGCCAGAGACGCCATGGCCTGGGCGGTTACCGTCGGCCTGTTCGGCGGCGATGACAAGGGTGCCCTGAATCCCCGGGGCGATGCGACCCGCGCTGAGGTTGCCACCCTCATCATGCGCTTTGCCGAGATGACCGCCGTGGAGACCCCCGCGGATGCCATCGGCGGCGCTGACACTGAGACCGAGATCACCGTGACTGACGGCGAGGATGCCGCTGCTCCCATCGTCAGCGAGCAGGCCTGATCTGTTTTTCGGTTTTGATCCATAGTGATCCTCAAAAGGGAAGGGCTGCGGCCCTTCCCTTTTTTTGCCGACCGGATTTCCTGAGGAACCTGCATGAAAAGGAAAAGGAAATATTTGACAAAATCTTTGTAATAAAAGAGGAGAGGGACTAGGCAAGACGACGGACATGCGCTATAATAGGAGCCAAAGGCAGGGAGGAGAGACGAACAGGGACGCTTGCCCCCGACTGCCAAAAAAAGTTTAGGAGGAACGCTTATGAGAACTGGAAAGAAGCTTCTGGCGCTTCTGCTGGCGATGGTCATGGCCCTGAGCCTGACGGTCACCGCTTTCGCGGAAGGCGAGGAAGCTGCCGGCGGCGAGACCGCTCCGGCGACAGAGACCACCAACACCGAGGACGCCGGAGAGGCGGAAGCTGCCGGCGGAGTCACCATCCTTTACACCAACGACGTCCACACCTACATTGACAATGCGTATGAGGTGGACGAGACACAGACGCTCCCCGTCATCCGTTACTCCACGGTGGCGGCCTACAAGGCCTCTCTGGAGAACGCGCTGCTGGTGGATGCCGGCGACGCCATCCAGGGCACAGTCTACGGTTCCATGGACAAGGGCGCCACCATCACCAAGCTCATGAACATGACGGGCTATGACGCAGCTACTCTGGGCAACCATGAGTTTGACTACGACATGGACGGCGCCATGGCCGCCATCGAGGCGGCGGATTTCCCCTATGTCTCCTGCAACTTCTACCATGAGAAGGACGGCGCAGCCGGCGAGAATGTGCTGGACAGCTACGTGGTACTGGAGGCCGGCGGTGTGAAAGTTGCCTTCATCGGCATCACCACGCCGGAATCTTTTATTACCTCCACCCCCGCCTACTTCCAGGATGACGCGGGCAACTTCATCTACGGTATTGCCGGCGGCACCGACGGCTCCGCGCTGTATGCCGCCGTCCAGAAGGCCATTGACGCCGCCTCCGCTGAGGCTGACTATGTTATCGCTCTGGGCCACCTGGGCATTGACCCCTCCTCCAAGCCCTGGACCTCCGAGGATGTCATCGCCAATACCACCGGCCTGGACGCCTTCATTGACGGTCACTCCCAGAACGAGGTGGTCATGGAGGAAGTGACGGATAAGGGCGGCAATACCGTTATTCTCACCCAGAGCGGCGAGTACCTCAACAACCTGGGCCAGATGACCATCGCCGCCGACGGCACCATCACTACCAAGCTGCTGACCGCGGCGGACCTGGCCGCTGTCACGCCTGACGCTGAAGTCAAGGCTGTGGAGGATGCCTGGATCGCCCAGGTTGACGCCGAGCTGGGGCAGGTCATCGGCAGCACTACCGACGTGCTGGACAACTACGACGCCGAGGGCGTCCGCCTGGTCCGCAAGCAGGAGACCAACACCGGCGACTTCACCGCCGACGCCCTCTACTACCTCTTTGACAACATGGGCCTGGAGGTGGACGCCGCCATCATGAACGGCGGCGGTATCCGCAACGGCGCCATCACCGGCGATATCACCTACAAGACCTGCAAGGAGATCCACACCTTCGGCAACGTGGCCTGCCTGCAGACCGTCACCGGAAAGCAGATCCTGTACGCCCTGGAGTTCGGCGCCAAGGACGTGTCCGCTGACGGCTCCACCGAGCACGGCGGCTTCCTCCAGGTCTCCGGCCTGAAGTATACCATCAACACCGCCATCCCCTCCAGTATTCCCCTGGATGAGAAGGGCTTCTGGGCCGGTGAGCCTACCGGAGCGCTCCGTGTGTCCGACGTGCAGATTCTGGACCGGGAGACCGGGGAGTATGTGCCTCTGGATCTGGACGCCAAGTACAACCTGGCCGGCTACAACTATACCCTCCGGGACCAGGGTGACGGCTTCTACATGTTTGACGGTGCTGTGAACGTACTGGACGGCGTCATGGAGGACTACATGGTCCTGGCCAACTACGTCCAGTCCTTTGAGGGCGGCGTGGTCACCGGCTACGCCGAGCCCGCCGGCCGCATCACCATCGTCAACGAGCCCGCCGCCCAGGAGCCCGGGACCCCCGTCTCCTACACCGACGTCACTGCGGCAAACTGGTACTATGAGGCGGTGACCTTTGTCACCGAGAAGGGCCTCATGGCCGGCAAGACCGACACCACCTTCGCTCCCTCCGCCGCCGTCACCGGTGCTGACCTCACTGCCGCCCTGGCGGCCTTCGCGCCCACTGTGACGGTGGAGGCAGATCAGACGGTGACCCGCGGAGAGCTGGTGGCTCTGCTGTGGAACTATGTGGGCAAGCCCGCGGCTGAGGCAGACCTGAGCGCCTTTACCGACGGCGCCGCTGTCAGCGCCGCGAGCCAGCCCGCCGTGGCCTGGGCCGTGGCCCAGGGCCTGCTGCAGGGCAGCAACGGCGCGCTGGATCTGGGCGGCCAGCTCACCCGCGCCCAGGCCGCTACGCTGATCGTGCGCCTGCTGGACATCTATCAGCCTGCCGCCGGTCAGGCCGCCTGATTCCGGCGGAGAAAAGCGAGCCGCCTCTGCGGAGGACGGCTTGAGCAATCCGGTAAGAACCCGGCAGATCCTGTTTTTCGGGATCTGCCGGGTATTTTCATGGCGGCCGGTCCGGGAAAGGGGCGGAAAAACAGGGAGGCGCGGACGATCCATGATCGTCCGCGCCTCCCTGTTTTTCCGGCGTCGTTACGCCTTCTGCGGGGAAGTGCCGCCCTCCTGGGGGCCGGGGATCTCCGGGATGGGGATCTCCGGCATCAGCTCGCTGGAGATCACGTAGAGGATCTCCTCCAGCCGGGCCACGTCCTCCGGGGAGAACCGCTTTTCGATGCGGTCCATCACCGTGGCGAGGTACTGGTAGCTGATGTTGTAGTAGTCGTTGTACTTCTTGGTGACGCACAGGTGGTACTCCCGCTTGTCGTCGTCGGACTGCTCCCGGGTGAGGTAGCCCTTTTTCACCAGGCTGTTGACCTTGTAGGCGGCGTTGGGCGGGGAGATGTTGATGAAGTTGGCGAACTCGTTGACGGTGGGCTTGTTCAGGGCCTGGATGATCTCCATGCAGAAGGCCTCCACCGTGGTGAGACTGGCCTCCCGGTCCTGGATACGGCTGAACACCTTCTGATAGAAGTGCAGCTTGAATTTGGTATACACGTTGGAAAATTCCACGTCCAGCATAGAAGCCTCCTGATGACCGGCGGCGCGGTCCTCCGGGAACATACCCGGCGCGGCAGCCGGATTCCCGCTGTTTTTTTCATCATACCACAGATCCCGCCGCCGCGCAAGCGGAGAGCTCACTGGATGGCGAAGGTGAGCTCCGCCCGGCAGGCCACCTGGCCGTCCACGGTGGCCTCTGCCACGCCGAAGCCGATGGGGCCCCGGCGCTGGGTCAGCTCGCAGCGCAGCTCCAGCACGTCGCCGGGCCGGACCTGACGCTTGAAGCGGGCGTTCTTTACCCCGCCGAAGAGGGCGATCTTCCCCCGGTTCTCCTCCTCGCTGAGAATGGCCACCGCCCCCACCTGGGCCAGGGCCTCCAGGATCAGCACCCCGGGCATCACATGGTATTCCGGGAAGTGGCCGCAGAAGAAGGGCTCCCCCACGGTGACGCATTTGCGGCCCTGGGCCCACTTGCCGGGCTCCCCGGCGGTGATCCGGTCCACCAGCAGGAAGGGGTAGCGGTGGGGCAGGATCGCCATGATCTCATTGGAATTGAGTTCCACGGCTCATTCCTCCCATTTTTTGAAGATCAGGCTGGCGTTGTGGCCGCCAAAGCCCAAAGAATTGCTCATGGCATAGCGGATGGCCGCCGTCCGGCCCACGTTGGGCACCACGTCCAGGTCGCAGGCGGGATCGCTGACCTGGTAGTGGATGGTGGCGGGGAGGAAACCGTCGGTGAGGGCCTTGGCGCAGAACACCGCCTCCACCGCCCCGGCGGCCCCCAGCAGGTGGCCGGTCATGGACTTGGTGGAGCTCATGGCCAGCTTGTAGGCGTGGTCCCCGAAGGCCAGCTTCACCGCTGCCGTCTCCCCGGCGTCGTTCATAGCGGTGGAGGTGCCGTGGGCGTTGATGTAATCCACTTCCTCCGGGGCGACGCCGGCGTCGGCAAGGGCGGCGGTCATGGCCGCCGCGGCCCCCTCGCCGCCGGGAGCGGGGGCGGTGATGTGGTAGGCGTCGCAGGAGGCGCCGTAGCCCACGATCTCCCCCAGGATCTTCGCGCCCCGGGCCACGGCGTGGTCGTAGGACTCCAGCACCAGAGCTCCGGCGCCCTCCCCCAGCACGAAGCCGGAGCGCTCCGCGTCAAAGGGAATGGAGGCCCGGGCGGGGTCCTCGCAGGTGGTGAGGGCCCGCAGGCTGGTGAAGCCGCCGATGGCCAGGGGGTCCACCGCCGCCTCCGCGCCGCCGCAGAGGACCACGTCGGCGTAGCCGTCCCGGACGTGGCGGAAGGCGTCGCCCACGGCGTAGGCGCCGGAGGCGCAGGCGGTGACGGGGCAGGTACACATGCCCTTGAGGCCCAGGTGGATGGCAATGGTGCCGGCGGCCATGTTGGCGATGACCATGGGGATGAAGTAGGGGGACACCCGGTCGTAGCCCTTCTCCGCCCCCTTCAGGCACTCGCTGTGGATGGTGCGGAAGCCGCCCACGCCGCTGGCAAAGAACACGCCGCAGCGGTAGGGGTCCTCCTGCTCCATCACAAGGCCGCTCTGGCGGAAGGCCTCCAGGGCGGACACCAGAGCCAGCTGGACGTACCGGTCCAGGTGGCGCAGCTCCCGCTTGTCAATGTCGGCGGAGGGGTCAAAATCCTTCACCTCGGCGGCCAGCTTCACCTTCTGGGCGGAGGTGTCGTAGGCGGTGATGGGTGCGATGCCGCACACCCCCTGGCGGACCGCCTGCCAGCTCTCCTCCACCGTGTGGCCGATGGGGGTCACGGCCCCCATGCCGGTGATCACAACACGTCTTTTATCCATAGCACAGTTCTCCTTACATTGCCATGCCGCCGTCCACGCACAGCACCTGGCCGGTGATGTAGCCGGAGGCCTCGGCGGCGAAGAAGGCCACGGCCCGGGCCACGTCCTCGGCCTGACCGAAGGTGCCCAGAGGCACCTGGGCCAGAATGGCGTTTTTCACGTCCTCGGAGAGGACCCGCGTCATGTCGGTGTCGATGAAGCCGGGGGCCACGGCGTTGACGGTGACGTGGCGGCTGCTGAGCTCCTTGGCCAGGCTCTTGGTCAGGCCGATGACCCCGGCCTTGCTGGCGCAGTAGTTGGCCTGGCCGGGGTTGCCCCGGAGTCCCACCACGCTGGAGAGGTTCACGATCCGGCCCCAGCGCTGGCGCATCATCAGCCGTGCGGCCTTTTTGCAGCAGAGAAAGGCCCCCTTCAGGTTGGTGTTCAGCACCGCGTCGAAGTCCTCCTCGCTGATGCGGACGATGAGGTTGTCCCGGGTGATCCCGGCGTTGTTGACCAGGATGTCCACCCGGCCGAAGGCCTCGGTGGCGGCGGCAAAGAGGGCCTCCACCTGGGCGGCGTCGGAGACGTCCGCCTGCACGGCGATGGCCTCCACGCCCTTCTCCCGGCAGAGGGATACGGTTTCCTCCGCCGCGGCGGCGCTGCCGGCGTAGTTGACGACCACGTTCACGCCCTGGTCCGCCAGGGCCAGACACACGGCCCGGCCGATGCCCCGGCTGCCGCCGGTGACGATGGCGGCGCGGGTGATGGTATCACGCATGATGTTCTCCTTTCAGCGCCTGGATGGCCGCTGCCAGGGTGGCGGCATCCTCCACGGGGAGGACCCGGATGCCCTTGGCGGTCTTTCGCACGAAGGCGCTCAGGGCCTTGCCCGGCCCGATCTCAATGACGGTGTCGAAGCCCTGGGCCTCCAGCCACCGGATGGAATCCTCAAAGTACACGCTGCTCCGGACCTGCCGCTCCAGCAGGGCGGGAATGGTCTCCCCGTCGGTCTTGGCCCGACCCAGGCAGTTGAACACCACCGGGAAGGCCATCTCCCCAAAGGCCTCCTGTGTAAAGCGCGCCCGGAGAGCGTCCCCGGCGCTCTTCATGAGACTGGTGTGGAAGGGGCCGCTGACCTTCAGGGGTACGCACCGGCGGGCCCCCTGCTCGGCGGCAATGGCGCAGGCGGCCTCCACCGCGCCGCCGTCCCCGGCGATGACGATCTGGCCGGGGCAGTTGTAGTTGGCGATCTCGCAGACGCCCAGGTCGGCCACAGAGCGGCAGCAGGCGGACAGGGCTTCCCGGTCCATGCCCAGTACCGCCGCCATACCGCAGGGGCGGCCCTGCACCGCGTCGGCCATGGCGGCGCCCCGGAAGGCGGCCAGGGCGATGGCCTGGGGGGCGGT
>CALWYI010000106.1 GCA_944385715.1 uncultured Oscillospiraceae bacterium
CCCAGGGCCAGCACCATCTGGCTCTTCCACAGGGGGATGGTGTTCACCAGGGAGGACTGGATCTTCTCCACCATGAGGGTGTCGTTGTTCTGGAGCATCCGGGTCTGGGGACCCATCTGGATGGACACCATCCGTGTCAGCTCCAGGTCGTGGAGCTTCTTCTCGAACCGGTTGCACATCTGGGCCAGGTCGTTGTAGGCCTGGGCGTCCTCGGCGGCGCCGGAGGCCTCCGCCTTTTTCCGCAGCTCCTCCAGCTGTGTGGCCTGTACCTCCGCCAGGCGCTTCTTCCCGGCGATGATATACATCGTCAGCTCCTTGTAGTACTTCAGGTTCAGCTCATACATCTGGTCGAACATGGCGATGTCCTTCATCAGCGTCACCTGGTGCTGCTCCAGACTCCGGGCGATCTTCTCCACGTTGGCCTCGGCCTTGCCGTACTGGGCCTTCATCACCTCCAGCTTGTTGCTGGTCTTCTTGAAGAAGCCGAAGATGCCGCCCTTTTCCTCCTCCTCGCCGAAGCCCTTGAGCTCCACCACCAGATTGCTGAGGGTGTCGCCCACCTCGCCCAGGTCCTTGGTGCGCACGGCGTTCAGGGCGCTCTCAGAGAAGGAGGCCACGCTCTTCTGGGCGGCGGCGCCGTACTGGAGGACCATCTGGCTGTCGCCGATGTCGATCTTCTTGGAGAAATCGTCCACCATTTTCCGCTCCGCCTCGGTGAGCATGCTCTCGTCGATCTTCACCGGCTCCACCTTCTTCTCCGGCTCGGGAGCGGCGGGCGCCTCGTTGCCCAGCACCAGCTGGGGGGTCTCCGCCTGGGCAACGGCAGAGGCGTCCAGGGTCAGTTCGGGCATATTGTTGTCCGTCATGTCTTCTTCCTCCGTTCATGGCAAATTACAGCAGAATATAGGAAAACATTCATTATTAGCCGCCGCTTCACAGCTCCAGCCTGATATCGCTGCCGTCGGCGTTTTTGGTGGTCTCCGCCTCCATCCGCTCCCCGGCCAGGCCCTCCCGGGCCAGCATGGTCTCCAGCACGGAGATGTCCGTGGAGATATCCAGGGCCTCGCTGCCAAAGAGGCTGTCCAGCTGCTTTTCAAAGGCGGTGACGATGGTGTCCATCATCTGCTCCACCCGCTCCAGGGTGCTGTCGATGTTCTCCCCGCTGACGCCGGTGCCGCTCATGCGGTCGTAGGCGTTGAGGAGCTTGAGGGTGGTGGGCAGGTAGTAGTCCATGAATTTCCGGATCTGGGGCAGCTTCTTCGGGTCCGCCTTCACCTGGGCGAAGATCTGGCCGGAGACCTCCTCCAGCCGCCGGATCTGGGCGGAGAGCTTCTCGTCGGGGATGTTGTCGTCCAGCCGCTTCATCTCCGCGATGGCCAGCCTTCCGTCCCGGATCATCTTGTCCAGCTCCTCGTTGCCGGTGGATTCTTCTTCCTTCTCCGGCTCCGCCGCCGCGGCGGCAGGCGTGTCCTCCCTGTCTCCGCACACCGCCCGCAGCAGCAAAAACACTCCGCCGCTGAGCAGGATCACAAAGAGGAAATTCCACACCGTATACAGGTCAAAGAGCAGGGCGTAGACCACCCAGGTGGCCGCCACGCCGTAAAAAGGGGCCGCAGCCCCGCCGCTTTTCTTTACCGCTTCCGCCATCTCGCGCCTCCGAACCAATGGATTGCTTTGGTTCCTTAGTATACCCCGAATTTATCCGCCGGTCAAGATTCGCCCGGAGAAGAAGCGCCGGAAGAGAGACTCTTCCGGCGCTTTCCGCTCACATTTTACAGATCGTTTACAAGTTGTTCTCCCGGAAGGAAGATCAGCCCACGACCTTCTGACCGTTGAGGAACACGGCGAGCACGTGGGTGTCGCTGACCATGATGTCGCCGTCGGCCACCACCACGTCGCCGTCCTTCCCCACCTCCAGGGAGCCCACCCGGTCGGCGATGCCCAGGTGCCTGGCGGGGTTGATGGTAATGGCCTGGAGGGCGGCGAAGGGGTCCATCCCCGCCTTCACCGCCAGGCCCGCGCACAGAGGCAGGTACTGCTGTGGGATCACCGGGTTGTCGGTGATGATGCTCACCTGCACCCCCGCCCGGGCCAGGATGCCCGGGGTGTCGAAGGTCTTGTTCACCAGCTCGATCTTGCTGGCGTTGGTGAGAGTGGGACCCACCGCCGCCGGCGCGCCGGAGCGGACCACCTCGTCCACGATCAGGTGGCCCTCGGTGCAGTGCTCCAGGGTCAGCTTCAGGTCGAACTCCTTGGCGATGCGGATGGCGGTGCAGATGTCGTCCGCCCGGTGGGCATGGGCCTTCAGGGGGATCTCCCCCCGCAGCACCGGCAGCAGGGCCTCCAGCTTGATGTCGAAGGCGGGGCGCTTGAGGGCGTCCTCCCCGGCGGCCTCCTTGCGCTCCATGTAGTCCCGGGCCCGGAACAGGGCCTCCCGGAGCCGGGAGGCGGTGGTCATGCGGGCGGAGTTGCCCTTGTCCTTGTAGCAGCGCTTGGGGTTTTCGCCGAAGGCGCACTTCATGGCCACGGGGTCCTTGACGATCATGTCGTCCACACAGCGGCCCCAGGTCTTGACCGCGATGAAGGTGCCGCCCAGCACGTTGGCGCTGCCCGGGCCGGTGCCCACCGTGGTCACGCCGCCGGCCAGGGCCATGCCCACCCCCTTCTCCAGGGGGTTAAAGCTGTCCACGGCCCGCAGCTGGGGGGAGAGGATGTCGCCCATCTCATTGTAGTCCCAGCCCTCAAAGCCCATGCCGTAGTTGTCCAGACCCAGGTGACTGTGGGCGTCAATAAAGCCGGGGTACACCCGCCGGCCGGTCACATCCATGACCTCCTCCCCGGGCAGCGGGGCGATGTCCCCGCCCACGGCGGCAATCTTCCCCTCCCGGAGGGCCAGATCCCCCTGGATGGGCCCGGCGTGAATACCGTCATAGATGGTCGCGTTTTTCAAAAGCATATGCGGTTCCTCCATCAGTGAAAATATGATAGAAAAATTATCACCTTTTCCACTTTGTGCAACCGGAAAATAAAATTCTGCCGCCCCCGCTGCGGAATGCCCCGTCCACCCGCAGGCCACTCCTCTTTACAGCGGCCTCCGGCCAGCCGGAATTGTCCTTGACAGGCGCCCTGTTTTTATTTATAATTTAAGTGATAAAAATTTATCAGATTCAGCCGGCCATTTCCAGTTCCGACAGCATATTTTTTCGAATAACGCTTTGTGAATGTTGAGGTGGATCATGCAGAAAAAGGAAGATGCGGCAAAAAACCGGAAAAAAGTTGAGGCATATATTCCCATTGTCAAATTTATCGCAGCGATCTGCGGTCCCCGCTGCGAGGTGGCGCTCCACTATCTGGATGACATCAATCACTCCATTATTGCCATCGAGAACGGCTACATCACCGGCCGGAAGGTGGGGGATGGACTGGTGGACCTGGCGCTGGGCTCCGTCCTTGACAAGCGCAACAAGGACAAGGCCTTCATTGCCAATATCTATGGGAACTCCCCCGACAACAAGCGCCTGCGGATGTCCGGCTATTTCATCCGCGACGAAGACGAGGAGATGATCGGTCTTCTCAACGTGACAGTGGATATCTCGGACTACATCTGGATGAAGAACATCCTGGAGCGAGAGCTGATGATGACGGAAGGCAACGGGACAGCACTGCCTCTCGGCGCCAGCGACAGCAAACAGCACGCTCTCTCCGCCGCGGAGATGGTGGATCTGGTGTGCAACCAGGCCATGGAGCAGCTGGGCTTCACCGATCCCCGGAAGATGCGCAAGGCGGACAAGATGAAGGTCATCGCCATGCTCAACGACAGGAACCTCTTCGCCATGAAGGGGATTATCAAGCTCACAGCCAAGAAGCTGGAGATTTCCGAGCCCTCCGTCTACCGCTACGTACGGGAACACAGAACAGGATGCGCCGAGGGAAAGGAGACTGAATGAATTTCCGAGAGCTGGCGGAACCCCACCTGGCGTACGTCATAGCGCTGCGCCGCTTTTTCCACGCCGCCCCTGAGCTGGGCTGCCAGGAGCGCATCGCCACGGAGCGCATCGCGGAGGAGCTCTCCGCCATGGGCATCCCCTTTACCCGCCTCGTACCCACGGGGCTGGTGGGGGAGATCACCGGCGCACACCCGGGAAAAACCCTGCTGCTCCGGGCGGAGATCGACGCGCTGCCCATTCAGGAGGAGACGGATCTCCCCTTCCGCTCCCAGGTGGACGGCGTGATGCACGCCTGCGGCCACGACGCCAACACCGCCATCCTGCTGGGCGTCGCACGGGTCCTCAGCGGCATGCGGGAGCATCTCCACGGCAGCGTCCGGCTCCTGTTCGAGCCGGCGGAGGAGCTGGGTGTGGGTTCCCGCCTGGCCATTGAGCAGCATGTCCTGGAGGGGGTGGACGGCGTACTGGGCCTCCATATTGTCTCCCAGATGCCCAGCGGCGCCATCTGCATCGACGGCGGCGCCATTCTGCCCCGGTCCACCTATTACTCCATTCAGGTGGCCGGCAAATCCACCCACGGCGCCCTGCCCCAGAACGGAGCCAACGCGGCTCTGGCAGCGGCGGCCATCGCCGTACACACGCAGTCTATCGTCCCCCTGGAGCACAGCGCCCACGACCAGGTGCTGGTGTCCCTGGGCACCCTGCACGCCGGCAGCGCATCCAATGTCTGCCCGGAGAGCGCCCAGCTGGAGGGGACGATCCGGGCCTTCACCCCGGAGACCACGGCGAAGGTGCTGGAGAGCCTCCGGCGGATCGCGGAGAGCAGCGCCGCCATCTACCGCTGCACCGCCCAGGTGACCAGCAAGACCATCTGTGAGACGCTGGTCAACGATGAGGCCCTCTATCAGCTGGCAAGACAGGCCGCTCTGGACGTCACGGACCAGGTCCTTCCCTTTATCCGGACCATGGCCAGCGACAACTTCTCCGAGTACTGTCTGCGGCGGCCCAGCATGTACCTGTGCCTGGGCGTGGGCGGAGAATATCCCCAGCACAGCAGCCGATACACCATTGATGAGCAGGCGCTGGCCACCGGCGTCGCTTTTGAAGTGGACTTTGCCCTGCGCTATTTATCCAATTGATTAACTGAGGTATATCCCTCCGCCTTCACGGCGCACAGCAGCGTCTTCCCCGCCTGGTCAAACATGTGGGACAGCGTGTCCTGATACTGACTGACGATCTCCTTCACCTGCTGGTCATAGACCGCAGGGGTGAAGTAGGTCTGCATGTCGGCGCAGGTACGCGCATAGAAGCCCTCGAAGTCCTCCAGCCGGGCAAAGGTCTCGTCCAGGCCGGTCTTTCCCTCCAGCGTCTCGGAGACGATATCCCCGATGTCCTTGGCGCACCGCTCCAGGGTCTTGGCCAGAATCTGGGGCGCGTCGGCCGCCTCCAGGTTGGACAGCAGATAGGCGTAGCAGGCGCCGATGGAGGCGGACTTGTGCAGCATGTCGGGGTCCACGCACTCCACCGTGTCCGCCGCGGTGTGGTAGGCAATATCCGGCCACTGCCCCAGCATGGGGGTGGGAATATTCACGGTGGAGTCATCCAGAATGAACTGGTCGCTGCCGCCGGCAAAAGCGGTGATGTGGCTGTTGAACATGGGGACCAGAGCGCCGGGGCAGGTGGAGGGGGCGTTCTTCTTCACCTCGTCCAGGCACAGCGCCGCCGCGTCGGTGACGATGGCGGGGTTGGCGTGGGGCTGGCCGCAGATGGTAAGAGGACCGTAGCCCTTGGTCTGCCGTCCGCCCACCATGTCCAGGTTGATGCCCGCCACGATGTGGGGCAGAAGCGCCTCGTGGCCGGCCAGCCAGGCGTAGGTACCGGAGAACTCGGGCACCAGGATCATGCGGACGCCCCGCTTGAGAGCCGGGATCTGCCCGGTTTCCTGCAGCTGCTTGAGCACACGGACGATCTCCATGGCGCAGGAGACGCCGCTGGCGTTGTCGTTGGCCGAAGCTCTGGGGTGGCACAGGTGGGCCACCACCAGGATCTCCTCGTCGGTCTCGCCGGGGAGGGTGGCCTCCACCACGTCCAGATAGCCGTCGTAGAGGCTGGCCTCCACCTTGCACACCACCTGGGGGCAGGCGGGCTTGGAGGCGTCCTGCTCATGCTCGGCCTGCATTTTCCGGATGAGGGCGGCCAGCTCGTCGCCCTGGCGGGGCGTCAGAACAAAGCCGAAGATATTGGGCTCGTTCTTGACGTCCTTCCACCAGAAGGAGGTGTAGTTGCGGATGTCATAGAGATCGCTCCTGGCCCGCGCGGAAGGGACCTCCCGCATGAAGTCGGTGATGAGGCCCACGGCGCCCCGCTTGCTGAAGGCCCACTCCATGTAGGGGTTGAAAGCGTCCCGGATGAAGACGACCTTGCCCTTCAGATCCAGTCCCTCGTAGGCGGACTCGTCGGGCCCCTTGTCCAGCATCACCACGTCCAGCGGGGTGTTGGCGTAGTCACAGGGGAAGCTCTTCTGGACCACGGCAATGTTGTTGGCCCGGTAGTCGGCAAGCCGCCTGCGCTCAGGCACCACCAGGTCGCACCAGGCGTTCTGGCAGTCCCACTCCTTGAAGGTCTTGCTGGCCCAGTACCAAATCTTCTCATCGCTGGGATACTGGAGCATCCGGCAGGAGATACCGTCGGCCTGCAGCTTCTTGACCACATGCTCGGCCGCC
>CALWYI010000107.1 GCA_944385715.1 uncultured Oscillospiraceae bacterium
CCCCGGAGGGCTGGAGCCACGGCGTGGGCTTCTGGTGCGCCACCCCCGCCATGATGGCCGCCATGCGCCGGGACATGGAGGAGCACCCCCAGCGTCTGGAGAAGCTGGCGCGTTCGCTGGGCCGCCGGGAGGATTTCCAGCTCCAGGGCCAGGACTACGCCCGGCCAAAAACCGCCCCCTCCCCCCTGCTCCAGCCCTGGTACAGCAAGCGGAATATCTCCATCAGCTGCGACAGGCCCTTTGACGACCTGCTGTGCTCCCCGGAGCTGCCGGAGGCGCTGGTGAGCGGTTATTCCTTCTTGGAGCCCTACTACCAGTACTTTCTCTCCTTCTGCGGCGGCGGGCTGGAGGACCTGCGGTAGGGAGAAGCCCTTGCCGGCAAAAAAACGGCGCGGGACCGGTGGTCCCGCGCCGTTTCGCTCGCTTGGAAGGGGCTTACTTGCGCAGCTGATGGCCGTCGTCCTGGCCCCGGCTGATCTTCACCACCACGCCGGACAGTGCCAGCAGGGCAAGGAGGTTGGGCAGGGCCATGAGGCCGTTGAAGAAGTCGGACAGGTTCCACACCAGCTCCACCTTCAGGGCGGAGCCCACGATGATGCAGAGCACCACGATGATGGAGTACACTACAACAGCCTTGCTGCCGAAGAGGTACTTCACGTTCTGCTGGCCGAAGAAATACCAGCCCACGATGGTGGAGAAGGCGAAGAACAGCAGGCAGACGGCCACGAACATGCTGCCGAAGGTGCCGAACACGTTGCTGAAGGCGGCCTGGGCCAGGGCATCGGCGCCGATGTTGGCGTTGACGGCGGCCAGGTCGGACACGTTGTAGACGTCGCTGGTGAGGACCACCATGGCGGTGAGGGTCAGCACCACGAAGGTGTCGATGAACACGCAGACCATGGCGATGTGGCCCTGGTCCTCCGGGCGCTTCACGTCCGCCATAGCGTGGGCGTGGGGGGTGGAGCCCATACCGGCCTCATTGGAGAAGAGGCCCCGGGCCACGCCGTAGCGCATGGCCTGCTGGATGCCGATACCAACAGCGCCGCCCAGAATGGCCTCGGGAGTGAAAGCGCCCACAAAGATCATGCGGAAGGCCTCGGGGATGGCGGAGACGTTGGCAAAAATCACGATCAGTGCGCCGATGAGGTAGCACACCGCCATGATGGGTACCAGCTTCTCGGTGACGGAGGCAATGCGCTTCACGCCGCCCAGGAAGATGAAGGCCGCCACCACCGCCAGCACCACGCCGGTAACCAGCTTGGGCACATGGAAGGCGGTGTTGAAAGCACCGCTGATGGAGTTGGCCTGGACCATGTTGCCCATGAAGCCCAGAGCCAGGATGATAGCCACGGAGAAGAAGCCCGCCAGGAACTTGCCGAAGCCCCCCTGGAACCGGGCCCGGATGTAGTACACAGGGCCGCCGATGACCTGCCCCTGGTCGTCGCGGGTCTTGTACTTCTGGGCCAGCACCGCCTCGCCGTAGATGGTGGCCATGCCGAAGAAGGCGGCCAGCCACATCCAGAAGATGGCGCCGGGGCCGCCGGAGAGGAGGGCTGTACAGCAGCCCACAATGTTGCCGGTGCCCACCTGTGCGGCAATGGAGGTGGCTGCGGCCTGGAAGGAGCTCATACCGTCCTTGCCCGCCTTTTTGCCGGAGAGGCTGAAGCTGCCGAACATCTGCCGCCAGCCGGCGCCGAACTTCCGCACCTGGATGAAGCCCAAGCGGATGGTGAAGAGGATGCCGGTAAATACCAGCACGTACAGCAGCACGCTGTTCCACACGAAATCGCTGGCTGCCGCAACGATATCGGCCAATTGATTCATAATCTGTTCCATGGATGACCCCTCTCTTCCTTTCCCGTCCCCATTGGGGGACGCAGCCCCATATGACAAAAGCCGGCCCCCGGAATGGGCCGGCTTCGCAAACGCACTGCGAGGACGCCGCGGCGTCCTCTGCGATCTGCTCCGTCCTTTTGCCTGAGAGATCGGCGCACACGCGCCTTACACCTTCGGCCCCCATTGCCGGGTTTCTCCAGAGCGCGGGCGCCGCGCCCGGATACCCCCGCCGCTCCCGTCGGCGGCGGAAACCCCGTGCGCACTCCCGCATGCCATATGCGGTTGTTTGATATATTTTTAACTTACCCCTTTCCGTCCGGTTCGTCAAGGAAAAATCGAAATTTTTTATATAGATTTCCTCTATAGTTATTAGAATTTCTAAATTTTTTCGGAAATATTCGGCATACTACACAATCCCGGATACACACCTGCTGCGTCCCCCGGCGGCTGTCGTCTCTCCTTACGGACAAAACCCCCGGACTTTCGTCCGAGGGTTTTGCCTTGGGAACAATTCAGGTATGGCTGTCAAATCGCAGGAGAAGCGATCGAACACGGAGTCAGGGGCCGCCGGGGCCCGGGAAGCCGCCGGGGCGGAGAGGAACTGCCTCCGGGAGGAGGCAGGCCGCCCAGCGGGCGGGCTCTATTTTTCCGGGGCCTTGGGGTGGCAGGCCCCGGCGTTGGGGCAGCCGCCGCAATTGCAGCCGCAGCCGCCCTTGCCTGCCCGCCGGTCCCTGACCATCCGCGCGACGATGGCGCCGACGATCAGCAGCAGCACCAGGCACACCAGGATCTCCCCGCCGTGCAGGGACAGGAATGTCAGCATGGGATCATGCTCCTTTCAAAAGGGATTATACCCGGGCCACGGAGCGGTCGCCGCTCCGGAGCGTGGCGCTCTCCCGGTAGGGCCGGAATACCAGGTACAGAAGGCCCGCCAGCAGGGCGATGGCCACCACGCTCCAGAGGTTGAAGCCCACCTCGCCGGTGATGAGGCCGCCGATCTGGTAGACGATGAGGGCCACCACATAGGCAAAGCCGCACATATAGCCGATGGCCGCCAGGGTCCACTTGGGGTTGTTCATCTCCCGCTTGATGGCGCCCATGGCCGCAAAGCAGGGGGCGCAGAGGAGATTGAAGATCATGAAGGAGTAGGCGCTCAGAGCGGTGAAGTCCGCCGCCACCAGGGTCCAGATGGCCTCGCCGTTATCGCCCAGCTCTTCTCCAAAATACTGGTACAGCACGCCGAAGGTGGAGACCACCTCCTCCTTGGCGATGAGGCCCGTCACCGTGGCCACCGCGGCCTTCCAGGCCCAGTCGCCCACCCAGCCCAGGGGGGCGAAGATCCAGGCCACCGCGTTGCCGACAGACGCCAGCAGAGAGTGGTTGTTGTCCTCCACCGCCTGGAACACACCGTCCACCATGCCGTAGCCCTGGAGGAACCAGAGGACAATAGTGGACACCAGGATCACGGTGCCGGCCCGCTTGATGAAGGACCAGCCCCGCTCCCAGGTACCCCGGAGGACGTTGCCCGCCGCCGGGATGTGGTAGGCGGGCAGCTCCATGACGAAGGGAGCGGGCTCACCGGCAAACACCTTGAATTTCTTGAGCATCACGCCGGACACGATCACCGCCGCCACGCCGATGAAGTAGGCGGAGGTGGCCACCCACCAGGCATTGCCGAAGAGGGCGCCGGCAAAGAGGCCTACGATGGGCATTTTCGCGCCGCAGGGGATAAATCCGGTGGTCATGACGGTCATTTTCCGGTCCCGGTCCTGCTCAATGGTCCGGGAGGCCATGATGCCGGGGACGCCGCAGCCGGTGGCCACCAGCATGGGAATGAAGCTCTTGCCGCTGAGGCCGAAGCGCCGGAAGATCCGGTCCATAATGAAGGCGATGCGGGCCATGTAGCCCACGTCCTCCAGGATACACAACAGTAAAAACAGCACCAGCATCTGGGGCACAAAGCCCAGCACTGCGCCTACACCGGCCACGATGCCGTCCTGAATCAGGGCGTAGACCCAACTGCCCTCTGCCACGTTCAAGGCGCCCAGCAGGGCGTCGAACCAACCGGGGACCAACTCCCCGAAGAGCACGTCGTTGGCCCAGTCGGTAGCCATAGTACCAATGGAGATGGACCACCCTCCCATGGAGAGGGCGTACACCAGGCCCATCACCACAACAAAGATGGGCAGGGCCAGAATGCGATTGGTGACGATTCTATCGATTTTATCGGACACCGACAGCTTCCCCTGATTTTTGCGGGTATAGCAGTCGTGGATGATGGAGCCGATCCAGTTGTAGCGCTCGGCGGTGATGATGCTCTCCGCGTCGTCGTCCAGCTCCTCCTCGCAGGCCCGGACGTCGTGCTCGATGTGGTCCACTACAGCCCGCTCCAGACCAAGCTGGTCGATAATCTTCTCGTCCCGCTCGAAAAGCTTTACCGCGTACCACCGCTGCTGGTCCTCCGGCAGCTTGTGGAGTGCCAGCTCCTCGATATGGGCCAGGGCGTGCTCCACGGTGCCGGAGAAGCGGTGGAGGGGCACCGCCCCCGCGCCGCTGGCGGCCTGCACCGCCATGTCGGCGGCCTCCTTCACGCCGTCCCCCTTCAGAGCGGAGATCTCCACCACCGGACAGCCCAAAACCTCCGAAAGCTTTTTGGTGTTGAGCCTGTCGCCGCTGCGGCGGACCACGTCCATCATGTTCACCGCCACCACCACGGGAAGCCCCAGCTCCATCAGCTGGGTGGTGAGGTAGAGGTTCCGCTCCAGGTTGGTGCCGTCGATGATGTTGAGGATGGCGTCGGGCCGCTCCTGGATCAGGTAGTTGCGGGCCACCACCTCCTCCAGGGTGTAGGGGCTCAGGGAATAGATGCCCGGCAGGTCCACCACTGTCACATCCCTGTGGCCTTTGAGGCCCCCCTCCTTTTTCTCCACGGTGACCCCGGGCCAGTTGCCCACAAATTGGTTGGTGCCCGTCAGGGCATTGAACAGAGTGGTCTTGCCGGTGTTGGGGTTGCCGGCAAGGGCGATCTTGATCTTCATGGCTTGCTCCCTCCCAGATTAACCCGCCGCGCCGGGCACAGCGCCCGCGCAGAGGTTAGTATTTACTAACTTATTGGCCTGAAAATACCGGGCCGCCGCCCGGACGGGACTGCTCTACTGTACCTCGATCATCTCCGCGTCGGCCTTCCGCAGGGACAGCTCATAGCCCCTCACGCTGACCTCCACCGGGTCCCCCAAGGGGGCCACCTTGCGGACGTAGATCGCCACGCCCTTGGTGATCCCCATATCCATGATCCGGCGCTTTACCGCGCCCTCCCCGTGGAGCTTCACCACGGTGACGGTGGAACCCACCTTTGCCTGCTTCAACGTTTCCATGCCTCTCTCCTTCCGCCGGCACGCACCACCGCGCCGGCCTGTTATCTGCGGGAAAGCACCCCGCTTATACCATGATCTTGGCGGCCATTTCGCTGTTCACCGCCACCCGGGACCCTTTGATCTCCACGATCACGTTCCCGCCGATCCGGGTAATTACCGACACCGGACTGCCGGGCAGAAACCCCAGATTCTCCAGAAACTGCCGGGTCTCCAGCTTGCCCCCCACCTTCTTGATGAGGCCGCTCTCCCCGGGCCGTACCATCGTCAACGGCATCACAATGGCCCTCCTTTCCCTCCGCCGGTCCGGCGGATTGGTTAGCGTTTCCTAATTGCGTAACTAAGTTAGCACAGACTAACATCTTTGTCAAGGGGTTCCGGAAAAAATTTTTGGAAGGATGCCGGGGCATAGAGAGGGGTCTCGCCGCGAAAACGCGGCGGGACCCCTCTCATCTGCGATCGGCTTGGGAGCCGGCAGTCTTTTACAGCCGCAGCTCCTCCACGGTGCGGGACAGTCGGGCACGCTCGGCGGCAAAGCAGATGAGGTGGCTCTGGAGGGAGGCGCGGGCACTGGAGCGGCTCTCGCTGCCCTCCCGCACCGCGGCGAGGAAGTCCCGGACCAGGCCGTAATCCCCGCCGCCGTGGCCGCTCTTTTCTCCGTCGTCCAGCAGGGGAATCTGCCGGGCCTCCTCCCCGAAGCGGTGGAGGACGATCTCCCTGGTCCCCATATCCGCCTGGATCTGCCCGGCGGTGCCCAGCAGCTTCAGCTGCCGGGAGAAGTCGGCGGTGAAGGCGGTCATGACGAAGGAGGCCACCGCCCCGCCCGCAAACTCCAGGTTCACCACCTGCCGGTCCACCACGTCGTTGTCGCAGCGGTAGACGCACCGGCCGTAGGGCCCCTCCTCCAGGGCCCTGCGGATGCCGGACTCTGTGAGATCCGTGGTCAGCACATCCACCGGCCAGTCGGTTTTGCCGGTGAGGTAGATCTTCGGCGCGTAGTAGGGGCACGTCTCGCTGTGGGGGCAGCCGTCCAGACACCGCTCCGGGGCCCCGGCGGGGGCGTTGTCCGCCGTGAAGTGGCGCAGACTCCCGAAGCTGCTGACCCGGCGGCAGTCCTTCCCCACCAGCCACAGGAGGATATCCATGTCGTGGCAGCTCTTCTGCAGCAGCATGGGGCTGGTCTCCCGGCTGCTGCGCCAGTTGCCCCGGACAAAGCTGTGGGCCTGGTGCCAGTAGCCCACGTTTTCGATCTGGGCAGCGGCGCAGATCTCCCCGATCTCCCCGGCATCCACCAGGGCTTTGATGGTCCGGTAGAAGGGGGTGTAGCGCAGCACATGGCACACCGCCATCACCCGGTCCGCTTTCCGGGCGGCGGCCTCGATGGCCCGGCACTCCTCCTCGGTGTTGCTCATGGGCTT
>CALWYI010000108.1 GCA_944385715.1 uncultured Oscillospiraceae bacterium
GGGATGTGCGGGAGGGATATTAAAACCAAATGAAAATATGAAGTTGTGAAAGCGCCGATTTATCAAGGGTTTTGCCAAGGCACCCAACATTCTACGAAGTAGATTTTGAGTCCGCTACGTCTACCAATTCCATCACACCGGCCAATGGGATACGCCTGATAGTATAGAGCATCTTCCCCGGGAATGCAAGAAAAATTTTCAGACGCCGTCTGAGCGCTGACGGGAGCGGGGATTGTAAATCTTTTGTAAACCTCCAAAGAGGGACTACCCAACCGGCGGGAATTGTGCTACATTATAACCTAGAAAAATAGGGGTATTCCGCTCTGGGGATGGAGGTGGAGCCGTGAGGCGGATCATGAGAAAATGGCGGGCGCTGCTGCTGGCGGCGCTGCCGCTGCTGCTGAGCGGGTGCATGCTCTCCGCATCGGTGGAGGACCTGTACGCCCTGCCCCAGCTGCCCGGCGAATACAGGGATCTGAGCCAGCAGATCGATGAGATCCTGGCCAGCGGAGCCGAGTACACCTCGCCCTCTTCCGGTACCAACCTGCAGTCTGTGCAGCTGGTGGATCTGGACGGGGACGGCAATGAGGAGGCGCTGGCCTTTTTCCGCAGCGGCAGCGAGGAGAGCCCCCTGAAGATCTATATTTTCCGCAGCGAGGGGGACACCTATGAGCAGGCCGCCATCATTGACGGCAGCGGCACCTCCATCAACAGCATCCAGTACGTGGACATGGATGAGAACGGCATCCAGGAGATTCTGGTGGTTTGGCGGGTCAGCGCCGAGGTGCAGACCGTGTGCGTCTATTCCCTGGCGGATCTCCAGCCGGTGCAGCTGATGTCCTCCCCCTATGCCCGCTATGAGGTGACGGACCTGGACGGGGACGGCATACAGGAGCTGCTGGTGGTCCACAGCGACGAAACGGAGTCCGGCACCACCCTAGCGGACTATTACGACTGGGATGGGAGCAGCCTGCTGCTGAAATCCACGGCGAAGCTCTCCATGACGGTGGCGGAGCTGCAGTGGATACAGACCGGCACGCTGGAGGGCGGTGAGCCGGCGGTATTTGTCACCGGGCGGGTCACCGGCGTGGAGGAGACCTCCCGGGCCATAACGGATATTCTGACCTATCGGGAGCCGGATCTCACCAATATCGTCCTCAGCAGCTCCACCGGCGTGTCCTCGGAGATCTTCCGGTTCCTGAACCTGCAGCCCACTGATATCAACGGAGACGGCGTCACGGAGGTGCCCATGCCGGCCAGCCTTCCGGGAGAGGGCGCCGACGACGCCTACTGGAAGATCTACTGGCGCAGCTACGACGCGGCTGGGAAGCCGGAGCACAAGGCCATCACCTACCACAACCTGACGGACAGCTGGTATCTCACGATCCCGGAGGAGTGGGACAGTCACTTCACCGTCCGGCAGGACAACACCAGCACCACGGAGCACGCCACTACCTTTTACAGCACCACCGGCGACCGGGTGGAGGAGGAGCTGCTGACTATCTATACCTTCACCGGCGCGGACCGGGAGGCCCAGGCGGTGAAAAACGGCAGGACCATTCTGCGCCGCCAGCCCACCACGGTGTACGCTGTGCGCTATGGTGCGGGATACGACCAGTGGCGCTACGCCATTGATGAGGGCAGCCTCGCCGAGCGGTTCAGCGCCATTGTGACCCAGTGGAGTGTAAGCGGGAACTGAGAACACAATCACCATGCCGGCCGCGGGCAGCCGCGGCGGATCAAAACGGAGGTTTGGAAATGGCCAGAAAAGTACTGGTGCTTGAGGATGAGTCCAGCATCCGCAGCTTTATCGTCATCAACCTTACCCGGGCGGGCTACGAGGTCATCGAGGCGGAGACCGGCGAGGAGGCCCTGGAGAAGCTGAAGGAGCACACGGATATCCGGGTGGCCCTGCTGGATATCATGCTCCCGGGAATCGACGGCTTCGAGGTCTGCCGCCGGATCCGGGCCACCAACACCCGCATCGGCATCATCATGCTCACCGCCCGGAGCCAGGAGATGGACAAGGTGACGGGGCTGATGACCGGCGCCGACGACTATGTGACAAAGCCCTTCTCCCCGGCGGAGCTGACCGCCCGGGTGGACGCCCTGTTCCGTCGGGCCGGCGGGCCGGTGACGGAGCAGGCGGGGGAGATCTACCAGGAGCCCTTCCTGCTCAACACCCGGAACCGGACCCTGGAGAAGAACGGCCAGCGGGTGAAGCTGACCCAGGTGGAGTACTCCATCATGAAGAGGTTTATGGAGAACCCGGGAAAGGCCCTATCCCGGGAGGAGATCCGGGACCTGGTCTGGGGCCGGGACTATTTTGGCGAACTGAAGATCGTGGATGTGAACATCCGCCGTCTTCGCCTGAAGATCGAGGACAACGCGCAGAACCCGACCTATATCAATACGGTGTGGGGCTACGGGTACAAGTGGGGGTTCTGATCCCGGACTGCCGTGGCGTTGTCCTCACCGCCGCAAGCGCGGCGTACAAGCCTTTGCCGAACGGCAAAGCTTGAAACCGACGGGATTCACTCCCGGCGGTTTGGGTAAAATCATGGGGCCCCCGGCGGACGAAAGTCCGTTGGGGAACAACGCGCAGAACCCGACCTATATCAATACGGTGTGGGGCTACGGGTACAAGTGGGGGTTCTGATCCCGGGCGCTTGCAGCGGGTGATGCGCCCCCAAAACCGGTGCTATGCGCCGGGGGCTACGCGCCCCCGCACCCTGCGGTGCCTCTGAGGAGGCCGACAGCGGCCCTCAGCCTCTCGGGGCTCCCCGCCCCGGACCCGGGTAACTTTTTGTACGCACAAAAAGTTACCAAAAAGGCGCCAGGGAGACCCTGGACCCCTCTTTTTGTCTAATCGGACACGATCAGGGGTGAACCCGGTTGCCACTGAATCACCTTGAGGCCGCTGGCCTCCTCGTGATCGGTGCGGTGGGTATCCAACTTCGGCTGTCGCCCCTCGGGCTGATGGGTGTTTCGTATTGCGCAAAGAACAGATATATTTGTCGCTTTAACAGGGCGTCAGCCGAAGCCGGACGCGCAACCCGCCGCAGATCAGATGCTAAAAAGCGCTGATTCAGTGGCAACGCAGCGGCAAGTCTGAAGGTGTCCGATTAGATAAAGGAATCCAAAACCTTGGTTTTGGCGCTTTTTCGGTTCACTTTTGTGCGTACAAAAGTGAACCCGGGGTGCGGGGGCGGAGCCCCCGTCGATAACCACCGGGTTTGGGGCCGGGGAGGCCCCAACAGCAAGTCCGGGTTCGGGGGGCGGAGCCCCCGGTAAAAAGCCCATCCGGCGGCGGATAAAAAGAAAGGAGGCCGTGGATTGAAACCCAAGAAAATAGAGATCACCGGCCTTCGCAAGCGCTGGCTCATCAGCTCCCTGAGCCCCATCCTGGTGGTGCTGCTGCTGGTGGCGGGCACCTTCTGCGCGGGCATGGCCAACTACTACTACAACATGATGCTGGACGGCCTGAAGACCCGAGCCACCCACGCCAGCGACTACTTCAACAGCTACAGCATGAACAGCTACGCCTCCTTCTACCAGGCCGCCTCCACCTATACGGAGGAGTTCGCCGAGAAGAACCACCTGGAGCTGCAGTTCATCAGCACCAGCGGCCGGATTATCATCAGCTCCTACGGCCTCACCTCCGGACTCTCCCCCGGGACGCCGGAGATCGAGACGGCCCTGCAGACCGGGGAGATCACCCCCTACCGGGGGGTGGACCCCCTCACCGGGGAGCACATCATGTCCGTGTCCGCGCCGCTGCTGTTCAACGGCCGGCCGGTGGGGGTCATGCGGTATGTAACGTCCATGGCCGCCGTGCAGCGGGAGATCCTCATCACCGCCGGCGTGGCGGTGGGGATACTGCTTTTGTGCCTGGTGATGGTGTATGTGTCCAACATGGTGTTCATCAACAACGTGGTGGAGCCGGTGGCGGAGGTGACGGAGACCGCCAAGCGCATCGCCGGCGGCAGCTACGGCACCCAGATGGAGAACCACTACCGGGACGAGATCGGCCAGCTCATCGACGCCATCAACGACATGTCCGCCCAGATCAGCAAGGGGGAGAAGATCAAGTCGGAGTTCATCTCCTCGGTGTCCCACGAGCTGCGGACCCCCCTCACCGCCATCAACGGCTGGGGGGAGACCCTGATGGCGGACACCGGCGGCGACCCGGAGCAGCTGCGCCGGGGGGTGGGCATCATCCTCAAGGAGTCCCGGCGCCTGACCACCATGGTGGAGGAGCTGCTGGATTTCTCCAAGATGGAGGACGGCCGCTTTACTCTGAGTATCGAGCAGGTGGACCTTCAGGCGGAGTTTGAGGACGCCATCTACACCTACCGGGAGCTGTTCAAGCAGGAGGCTATCGAGCTCAATTACGATGGCGGCGAGGACATCTTTGATCCCATCCCCGGGGATCCGGAACGGCTCAAGCAGGTGTTCTGCAACGTCCTGGACAATGCCGCCAAGCACGGCGGCGTCGGCAAGCGGATCGACGCGGCCATCCACGGAACCGAGGACAGCGTGGTCATCACTGTCCGGGACTACGGTCCCGGCATCCCGGAGGAGGAGCTGCCCTTCGTTAAGCAGAAGTTCTACAAGGGCTCCTCCAAGGCCAGAGGCAGCGGCATCGGCCTTGCGGTGTGCGACGAGATCGTGCGGCTCCACGGGGGGACTTTCGACATCGGCAACGCCGAGGGCGGCGGCTGCGTGGTGACCATCTCCCTGCCGCGGGCATAAATTTCGAACAAATGTTGCGGGCCGGGCGTGGATGTGGTAAGATAGCGGCAGACCACGTCCCGGCCTGCTCTTTCTGCGCTCCGGCGCGCCGCAGGATGGGCCGGGGCGATCACATCAGAGAAAGGCATACACTACTATTATGGCAGACAAGCAATCCTGCGCCTTCCGCACCACCATCGGCGGACAGGCGCTGATCGAGGGGATATTGATGCGGGGCCCGGAGAAGCAGGCCATCGTGGTCCGCGGCCCCGAGGGACTGGTGATCCGGGAGGAGGAGCTCAAGCTCATCCGGGACAAGTACCCCATCCTGGGCCTGCCCCTGATCCGGGGCAGCGTCACCTTCCTGGACAGCATGGTCAAGGGCGTGAAGGCCCTGATGTTCTCCGCCGACTTCTACCCGGAGGAGGCGGGGGTGGAGGAGCCCTCCCGATTTGAACAGTGGCTGGACCGGAAGCTGGGCAATGAGAAGGTGGAGAAGCTGGTCATCGCCTTCTCCGTGGTGGTGGCGGTGGCCTTCTCCATTGGGCTGTTTATGCTGCTGCCCACTTTTCTGGCCAGCTTTGTGGAGCTGTGGACGGACAGCGTGCTGCTGCGGAACCTGGTGGACGCCCTGCTGCGGATCGCCCTCTTTATGGGCTACCTCATTCTGGTGTCCCGGATGAAGGACATCCGCCGGGTGTTCTCCTACCACGGCGCGGAGCACAAGACCATCTTCTGCTACGAGAACGGCCTGGAGCTGACGGTGGAAAACGTGCGGCCCCAGCCCAAGCACCACCCCCGCTGCGGCACCAGCTTCCTGCTGGTGGTGATCATCGTTGCCATCCTCATCAACACCATCGTGTTCGCCATCTTTCCGGTGGGGAATGTGTTTTTGCGGATGCTGATCCAGCTGCTGCTGCTGCCGCTGGTGGTGGGGATCACCTATGAGTTCAACCGCTACGTGGGCGGCCACGACAACCCGGTGACCAACTTCCTGGCGAAGCCGGGCCTCTGGATGCAGAACTTCACCACCTATGAGCCCGACGACAGCATGATCGAGGTGGCCATTGAAGCGATGAAGCGAGTGATCCCGGAGGAGCAGGGGAAGGACGCCTGGTAAGGCGGAAATTCTTCATGGGAGCGGCAATGGCCGCCTCGCCCGCCGGGCATCCGGCGTACAAGCCTTTTGCGGAGCAAAAGCTTGCCGCAGGGGCGATTCACTCGCCCCGAGGAAGTGAAATAAAACGGGTCCCCCAGAAAGCGTGAGCTTTATGGGGAGGCCATTGAGGCGATGAAGCGAGTGATCCCGGAGGAGCAGGGGAAGGACGCCTGGTAAGGCGGATTGCGGGCGGCCCATCCGCCCTGAGGAAGTGGAATGAGGAGGGGACCCCGCGGGGCGGCAGCTCTGCGGGGGCAGGCACATGGCAGTAACATACAACAACCTGTATCTGGATATCCGACGCCGGCTCAAGCAGGCGGGCTATCCCGGGGCCAGCCTGGAGGCCCGGGAGCTGGTGTGCTACGGCAGCGGCAAGAGCCGGGAGGCCTTCTTCCGGGATGCCCAGCTGTATGTGGCCCCGGAGATTGAGGAGAAGATCCTCTCCCTGGTGGAGCGGCACCTGGGCGGCGAGCCGGTGGCCTACCTCATCGGGGAGTGGGAGTTCTACGGCCTGCCCCTGGACGTCAGCGAGGCGGTGCTGATCCCCCGGGTGGACACGGAGGTGCTGGCCCGGGAGGCCAT
>CALWYI010000109.1 GCA_944385715.1 uncultured Oscillospiraceae bacterium
CCTGGGCGTCCCCCAGGAAGTACCGGTAGTAATCCCCCCCGTAGCCCCGGACCCGCTGGCCGCCGGTGATGGCGAGACTGGCCAGCCGGAAGGCGTCCTCCGGCCGGGCCACCAGGTCGGTCAGGCCAAAGCACTCATATCGCTCCGCCATGGGTCACACCTCGTAGTCCACCGCCACCCGGTCGGTGCGGATGGCCTTGCACAGGGCGGACACCGCCACATGGCGGGGGTCCTTCTTATAGGCCTCCAGGTCTGCCAGGGAGTCAAAATCCGAGATCAGCACCGCGTCGTAGTTGCCCTCCACGCAGTTGATCCCCACCTGCTGGGCCCGGATCTGGGGGATCACCCCGTAGAGCCCCTGGAGCCCCGCGAGAAATCCCTCCATCTCCTTGCGGGTATCCGGCTTGAACTTCCACATCACCACATGACGGATCATAACAGCCGCCCTCCTGTCTCAAAACAAACGATTCGGACAGGCCGGGCCCATGCCGCCGGGCAGCGGTCCGGCCTTGTCCCTCAGATAACATCAGTATAAAGGATGGCCGGGGAAAAATCAACCGGAGGCGGAAGATCCGCGGAAAAAGGGGAAGGGACGCGAAAAACCGCGTCCCTTCTCTTATTTCACCCGCCGGCCCTCGCTGTACACGGCGGCGATGCTGCTCTTGTCCATCAGGTACACCGCCCGCTCGAACCGCTCCGCCAGGGTCAGCTCCCGGGCGGGCTCCGGGAAGGCGCTCTCGTCCACCACCATGGCGTGGAGGGGGTGGCCGGGGGCGAAGCCCTCGCCGCCGCCGAAGTACCGGCTGCCGGCGGCGGTGCCCAGGTAGAAGGCCTCCGGCACCGTAAGGAAGGGCTCCCCCGTCTCCATGGCCATGTTCTTGGAGGTCTGGATGGAGGTGACCACCACCTGGCTCATGGCCAGCTGGTCCCCGCCGGCAATGTCGGAGCCCAGGGCCACGGAGAGCCCCTCCTCCAGCATACGGCGCACCGGGGCGGCGCCGGAGCAGATGTTCACGTTGGAGGCGGCGCAGTGGATCGCCCACACCCCGGCTTCCGCCATGGCGGAGCGCTCCCGTTCGTCGCTGTAGACGCAGTGGGCCATCAGGGTCCCCGGCTTCCAGAGGCCGTACTGCGCGTAGGTCTCCCAGTACTGCCCGCACTCCGGGTGGAGCTCCTTCACCCAGGCCACCTCCCCGGTGGTCTCCGACAGGTGGGACTGGACCGGCAGGTCCCGCTCCGCCGCCAGGCGGCCCAGCTCCGCCATCAAAGCGTCGCTGCAGGAGGGGGTGAACCGGGGGGTGAGGATGGGCTTGACATGCTCAAAGCGGCAGCCCTCCAGCCAGCGGAGGGTCTCCCGGATGGACTCCTCGGTGGTCTCCTGGGCCACGCCGCTGTTGCGGTCCATGTTCACCTTGCCCACATAGCCCGTCACCCCGGCCCGCTCCAGCTCCTCCATGAGGATGAGCGTGGCGTCGGTGTGGCGGGAGGAGAACATGGAAACCCGGGTGGTGCCGCCCGCAATGAGCTCCGCCGCCAGGGAGCGGTAGACCCGCCGGGCGTAGTCGGTATCCGCGAAGCGCGCCTCGGTTTTGAAGGTATAGGCGTTCAGCCACTCCAGCAGCGGCAGGTCCATGCCCATGCCCAGCATGGGGTACTGGGGGGCGTGGAGGTGGAGGTCCGCGAAGGAGGGCAGGATCAGCTTTTCCCCAAAATCCTCCACAGGGCAGGCGGCGTACCGGTCCGGCAGCTGCTCAAACAGGCCCGCGACGACCCCGTCCTCCAGCACCAGATACCCGTGGGGCACCGTCTCCAGCTTCCCGAAGGACGGCGTGTGGATGATATTGCCCCGTAAGATCGTGACCATGGTGATCCCTTCCTTTCTGAACATTTTCGAAAAAGAAAAGTGCCCCGCAGACCGGCCCCAAAGGCCGCCGCGGAACACCCATAGCAGGGCCGATCCGGCGGCCCCGTAGAAACTCTCGCACCATCCCTGCGAAATTATATGAGCGATATTCTCCTATATAAAGTATACCACGCTCCGGCACCCGCCGCAAGGATATTTTGCCGCATTTTTCCTTCCGCCGTTGAAAATCCCGGCAGAATGTGTATACTGGAAAACAGCACTGCAAGGAGGACACGCTATGAAACTGATGATCGCCTCGGACCTCCACGGGTCCGGCTACTACACCAAAAAGCTGATGGACGCCTTTCAGGCGGAGGGCGCGGAGAAGCTGCTGCTGCTGGGGGACCTCCTCTACCACGGTCCCCGGAACCCCCTGCCGGAGGAGTACAACTGCCCCACGGTGGCCCAGCAGCTCAACGCCATAAAGGACAGGATCATCGCCATCCGGGGCAACTGCGACTGCGAGGTGGACCAGATGGTGCTGGAGTTCCCCATCCTGGCGGAGTACGCCCTGGTGGAGTGGAACGGCCTGACCCTCTTCGCCACCCACGGCCACCACTACAATGAGACCTGCCCGCCCCCCATGGCCGACGGCACCATTCTCCTCAACGGCCACTTCCATGTTCCCGCCTGCGCCGACCACGGCTGGTACACCTATATCAACCCCGGCTCCACCTCCCTGCCCAAGGGCGGCAGCGTGGGCAGCTTCCTCGTCCTGGAGGACCGCACTTTCACGTGGAAGGACATGGACGGCAACGCCTATAAATCCTATACCGTCAAGTGAGTTTTCGTCGAAAAACCGGAGGCCGGACGCGAGCGCGTCCGGCCTCCTTCTATATGCGGAACACTGTCCCCGCTTCTCAGTCGTCGATCTCGTACTTGAGCACCGCGCCGGTGACCGCGTCGATCTCATACTCGTACTCGTAGCGCCCGGCCTCAAACTCGATCTCATAGAGCATGACCCCGTCGTCCCGGTCCAGCTCCACCTCCACCTCCCGGATATCGCTCTGGCTGACGCCGGCGTGGCTGAGAGCCGCCGCCAGAGCCGCGTCGCTGTCGATATAGCCGGTGTCGGTACTGGTACCGGTACTGCCGGTGCTGGTGCCGGTGCCGGCGGCGTGGGTCTCCTGCTCGCTCTTGAGGATATCCCCAGTGGTGAGGGCGATCTCGTAGTCGTAGCTCACCTGGCCCACCTGGAACTCCACCTCGTAGTGCTCGGGCCGGCCGTCGTCGTACTCCAGCCAGGCGTGGACGTACACCGCGTCGCTGAGGCTGACCCCGGCATGGCTGAGGGCGATATCCTGGGCGGCGGACTCGCCGATATAGCTGCCGGTGTCGGCGGTGCTGCCCTGGGAAGCGCCCATGGCCTCCCGCTCAAACTTGACGATCTCGCCGGTGCGGGCGTTGACGTCGCACTCATATTTCACGGTCCCGGCGGCGAATTCCACCTCGTAGACCATGATGCCGTCGTCGCTGTCAAACTCGATCTCGCTCCAGCTCACGTCCCCGGCGGCCACGCCGGCGTAGGCCAGGGCCGCCTCCAGGGCGGCGTCCCGGGTGATATACGCCTTGTCGCTGGCGGAGCCGGTCTGGGACACCGTGCCGGTGGTGAGGTTGCGGGAGCTGGAGATGAGGGCGATCTCATTGATGGACAGGGGCGCCAGGGACGCGGCCTGGAGGGTGGGATCCTGGGCCACCACCTCCTGGATCAGCGCCGCCTTGCCCACGGAGATGCCGTACTCCTGGGCCAGCTGGGTCAGCTCGTCGGTCTCCGTCACCGTCTGGCTGAGGACCGAGGCGGTGACGCCGCTGGTGCCGAAGCTTGCGCTGATGGCGCTGGAGATCTCCTCCTGGAGCTGGGCGGAGCGCTGCGCATCGGCGTTTTCCACACTGACCAGGATGGAATTCTGCAAATCGCTGAGGTAGCCGTTCTGGAACATGGAGCCGATGATGGCGTTCACCGCCACGTTCAGGTCGGTGCCTCTGAGGTCCATATCGCCCAGGACCACCTGGGCCTCCGCATTGAGGGCGTTGGCGGAGATGACCTCCTCCCGGGTGTTGAGGGTCAGGGAAATGCTGGGGTTCACGTCCAGCAGCACCACGGAGTCCACCGCGCTGCCGCTCTTCCAGAAATTGTAGCCGAATACGCTGACGCACAGGACCAAGGCCGCCGCCACAGCCGCCAGGGACGTCCATCGGCGCCTGTTTCCTTTATGATTGGTATTGACGATCTCGCTCATCGATATCACGTTTCCTTTCTGCTCATCGTAGGAGGAAAGGATACGGTCGAGAACGTCCGGGGCCGCGTGATTCACGGCGTCCGCGATCCGCTTTTCCAGCTGCTCGTCGCGCATATCACAGTACCTCCTTCATCGCCTCGCGCAGCTTTTTCAGCGCGCGGTTGTATTTGGACAGGACGGTGGGCAGGGGCAGGTGTAAAAGGCTCGCGATCTCCCGGTGCTTCATCCCGGCGGCGGCGTGGAGCATGACGATCTCCCGCTCCTCCTCCCCCAGGGTGGAGAGCACCGTCTCCAGGACCAGCCGGTCCTCACTGGTGAAGGTCACCCGGTCGGCAAACTGGGTCTGCCAGTCCTCGGGGGTCATGGTCACTGTCCGCTCCCGCTCCCGGATGCGCTGCAGCGCCAGATTGCGGGCGATGGTCAGCATCCACGCCATGGGCTTCCCCTGGGACTGGTAGCCCGCCGCGGCGCGGCTGACCTGGAGATAGGTGTCCTGGAGCACGTCCTCGGCGTCGTGGGCATTGGCGCACAGGGACAGCGCGAAGCCGTATACGGCGGTATGGGTCTCCCGGTACAGCCCGGCCAAGGCCTCCCGGTCTCCCGCCGCGATTCCCGCGATGTAATCGTCCAGCATGTGGCTTCCGCTCCCGGAAAGCGGAACCGCCGCGAAGAATAACATCATCACGGCTCTCTTCCTCCTGTCTGCTATAATAATGAATGAGCGGGGCGTTTTATTGCGCCGCCGCGAAAATTCTTCTTAAAACTTTTCCGGCGCGCCAGATGTGCCGCCGGCCGCAACTATCATAGCACACCGCCGGGCGAAAAGGAAGAGGGCGCGCAAAAGAGGAGGCAAACCTTTCCTCGCTCTTTACGCGCCCTCGCGGGTTCTGAAGCGGTCAGTCCTCCTCCCGGGGGCCGAAGGCCACGTGGACCACGCCGCAGAGGATGAAGCCCACCGGAAACACCCACCAGGCGGTTTTCCACAGATCCATGGTCAGCCCCATGGTCACGTAGGCCGCGGCGGCCAGGACCATGATGACACCGCAGGAGCGCTCGATCCGGTCATCCCGCTTTCTCTCCCCCTCCGTGGGGTAGAGCTCCCGCTGGTTGGTGCGGTTGTACTTTTCGATTTTGTATTTTTCCTCCGTCATCCCCGCCCGGATCATCACCGTCACGGCAATCGTCACCACCAGGAGGAGCCCCACCCCCACGAAAGTCTCGTAGGGCTCCCGCTCCGGCAGGAAGTAAAAGGCCATGGCACACAGGGCGACCCCCAGGATGATGGCCCCCAGGGAACCGGCAATGTACCATACGAACCGGTCATGGAAGGCATAGCGCTCCTCCGCAGCGTAGAAATCCGGGATCACCGGGTGGCGCTTGCGGAAGTTGTCGTACTGGATGCCGCTGGCCACCATCACCGTCACCGCAGCCGCCACAATGGTAAAAAACAGTCCGCCGTAGAGCATCCACGGCACGCCCAACCCCTCCAGCAGCGACATCACCGCCGCCCCCAGCAAAATGGCGCCGATGGAGAGGGAGATCTTCCACGCGAAGCGGTCCATGAAGCGGTCGTACCCGGCGGTGTCCGCGAGGGCCTCCGCCCGGGCGTCCCCCCGGAGAAGCGTATCCAGGGAGACAGAGAATAGATCGCACAGCCGCAGGATGGTGTCCATCTCCGGGAAGCTCTGACCGCCCTCCCATTTGCTGACGCTCTGGCGGGAGACCTCCAGCCGCTCCGCCAGCTGCTCCTGGGTGAGGTTATCCCGGGTCCGGAGATATTGCAGGTTTTCAGAAAAGGCCATTGTTGCCGTCCTCCTTGTATATGTTGTGGCCGGATCATACCAGGGAACCGTCCGCAACGGAAGGGATTTTGTGTTGCGTTTAAAGAAATCGGTGTAAACTTTCGGTTGCGCGGCGGTATTTTACCATAAATCCGCCGCTTTTGGCAACGTCTCCTTGACATTTCCCGCCGGGACCGATACAATAAAGATTCGGTATAAAAGCGTCCCTCCGGGGCGCATCACAGAAATGGAGAGTATATTTTATGGCGAAGGATAAAAAGCAGGTGGAGGCCATCACCTCCCGGGACGTGGATTTTGCCCAGTGGTTCACCGACGTGTGCACCAAGGCGGAGCTCATCGACTACTCCAGCGTCAAGGGCATCTTCATCTACCGCCCCTACGGCTACGCCATCTGGGAGAACATCCAGCGGGTGCTGGACGACGAGTTCAAGAAGACCGGCCATGAGAACGTGTACATGCCCATGCTGATCCCCGAGAGCCTCCTCCAGAAGGAGAAGGACCA
>CALWYI010000110.1 GCA_944385715.1 uncultured Oscillospiraceae bacterium
GCCCTTCTGGGCGGTCTTGCTCTTGACCACCATCCGCTGCACCTGCTTTTTCAGGAACTCCGTGGCGGCCAGCTCGCTCTCGCGGCCCTCGCAGCGGAGCACCACGATGTAGGGGTTCACGTGGGACTTTTTATTGGCGAAGATCAGGAGGAAGATGCCGATGGCCACGCTGCCGAACACCGCCAGGGGGATCATCCCCGCCGCCAGCACGATGCCCACGGCGATGGACCAGAAGAGGAAGGCGATGTCCAGGGGCTCCTTGATGGCGGTGCGGAAGCGGACGATGGAGAGGGCGCCCACCATGCCCAGGGACAGCACCACGTTGGAGGTCACCGCCAGGATCACCAGGGTGGAGATCATGGTGAGGGCCACCAGGGTGACGCCGAAGCTGGAGGAGTACATCACCCCCGCGAAGGTCTTTTTATAGATGAGGAAGATGAAAAGGCCCAGGGCGAAGGCCAGGACCATGGCCAGCACCATGTCGAAAATGGACACGCTGGCGATGTTCTCGAGAAAGCTGGATTTGAAGATATCCTGAAAGGTCATAGCGGTTGGTTCTCCTTGTCATGTGATGTCCCGCTCAGCCGTAGATCCGGCAGGCGGCGTATTTGGAAAAGGCGGAGGTGTGGGTGCCGGGGACCTGGACCGCGTCCCGGATCACCGAGGGGAGAAAGGCATCCCACTTCACCTCCAGGTTCACCGGGTCCCCCGCCACGGGGACGGTGACGCAGGCCGGGTCCAGGAAGTCCGTGCCGCCCAGGCCCGTGCGGATGTGGTAGTCCAGGGTAACCCGGACGTTCCCCGGGGCGAAGACGAAGGGCTCCCTGGTGTAGTCCACGATGGTCTTCGGGGCCAGCCCCTGGGTCACCATCTTCCGGTATAGCTCCCGGACCAGGGGCGCTTCGCTCTCTGCCAGAGCCGCCGGCTCCCCCTCGGCGATGGCCAGGGCCTCCCGCCGGGTCAGCGCGGCCTGGTCCTTGCTGCACAGCCCCCCGTACTTGCTCTTCTTCTCCAGCAGGATGAACGAGGTATCGCCGTTATAGTAGCGGACCCGGAACTTCTCCCGGCTGTTGACCCCGTCGATCTTCTCCCGCAGGGCCTTGTCCGCCAGGTTGTCAAAATACAGGCTGCGGATCTGATATCTGCCGTTGACGGTGTGCTCGTCCCAGGCCATCACCACCCGGAGCCTGGCCCGGAGGGCCAGCAGGTCCCCCCAGCCGATCTCATGCTTCCACTCGTGGCGAAAGTCCATAGCGCGCCTCCTCTCTGGTTTGCGGTGCCAGTATACCGGGCCAACCTTAGACAGAATTTAGAGAAGCCGCCGCGAAATTTCGCGGCGGCTTCGTCTTGAGCCATATTCAGAATTGGGCGGTGAAGCAGACCCGGTCCGGGGGCAGGTAGTCGGCCCGGAGGGTCCCCCGGTTGGCCTCGGCAATGGACCGGGCCACCGCAAGGCCGATGCCGTACCCGCCGCCTCTCTGGGTCCGGGCGGCGTCCCCCCGGTAAAAGCGATCGAAGAGCTTCTCCGGCGGCGCGTCGGGCAGGGCCGCGCAGGTATTCTGGACGCTCAGGCGGATACGCTTCTCCTCCCGCCGCAGGCGGACCCACAGGGCCCCGCCCTCGTTGGTATACTTCACGGCGTTGTCCAGGAGGATGGAGAGCAGCTGCTCCATTTGTCCGGCGTCGGCGCGGAGGGTCACGCCGGGCTGGATATCCGTCTCCAGGGAGATGTGCTTTGCCTCCATGGGCTGGGCGAAGCCCGCCAGGGCCCCCGTCAGCGCATCGCTGAGGGAGAGGTCCGTGGGGCGTGGCTGCCCCGCCCCCTCGTCCATCCGGGCCAGCAGCAGCAGGTTCTGCATGAGGCCGCTGAGGCGGCGGGTCTGGTCCTTGATGTTCCGGCTCCACTTGCTCTCCCCGGTGTAGAGCTCCAGGGCCTCGGTGTTGGACTGGATGATGGCCAGGGGGGTCTTGATCTCGTGGCCCGCGTTGGTGACGAACTGCTTTTGCTTCTCCATGTTCTCCGCGATGGGGCGGATGGCCCGCCGGGACAGGAATATCACCAGCAGCAGCATGGCCCCCCAGCAGGCGGCCCCCAGGGCGGCGGACAGCAGCAGGATGCGCACCAGGGACAGCCGCTCCCCGGAGGTATCCAGGAACACCCCCGTGCTCCCCTGGAAGGTCTCCCGGATCAGATAGCGGAACTGTCCCGCCCGGCCGCTGTCCCGGCCGCTGTCATAGGCCTGGTCGGCCAGCTCCTCCGCCTCCGCCTCCGACACGGCAGAGGTCCGCCGCAGGTCGGTCTCCAGGATGTTCCCCGCCCCGTCGTACCGGACCACAAAGAAATTAGAGGAGAGGAAGGTGTCGTAGTCGTTCTTGGGCGCGCCCATAAAGGGGGGCGCCCCGTCGGACCGGGGCGGCAGACCGCCGCTCTCGCTGTCGGCGATGACCTGCAGGGCGTGGTCCACCTGGCTCTCCACGATGAGAATGTTGGCCGCGTTGATGGCCCCCAGCAGGAACGGCAGCAGCACCGTGATGGCCGCCATGGCGGTGAACACGAACTTCTTCTGGAGGGTCCGGATCATTCCGCCACCTCCAGCCGGTAGCCCACGTTCCGCTTGGCGGCGATGGTCACGTTGGCGTTCAGGGCCGTGAGCCGCTTGCGGAGGTAGGAGATGTACACCCACACGGTGCCCAGCTCCGCCTCCGTGTCGTAGCCCCACACCTTCACCAGCAGGTCCTCGGTGGAGATGGAGAGGTAGATCCCCTGGTTGAGCATGAGAAGCTCCATGAGTTGGTACTCCGTCTTGGGCAGCACAAAGGTCTGGCCGTTGCCGGAGAGCTCATAGCTCTGCTGGTTCAGGGAGATATTCCCCCGGCGGAGGACCGTGGGGGTGAAGGTCTCCCGGCGGCGGAGCATGGCCCGGACCCGGGCCAGCAGCAGCTCCATGGAGAAGGGCTTGGGCAGGTAGTCGTCGGCCCCCAGGTCCAGGCCCTGGACCTGGTCCTCCACCTCCCCCTTGGCGGTGAGCAGCAGGATGGGGGTGCGGCAGCCTTCACTCCTCAGCCGCCGCAGCACCTCCAGCCCGCTCATTCTGGGCATCATGATGTCCAGAATGATGCCGTCGTACTGCTCATTCTGGGCGTAGGCCAGGGCCTCCGCCCCGTCGTACACCGCGTCCACGATATATTTGTGGTAGGTGAGGATGTCCACCACGGCCTCCGAAAGGCCCTGCTCATCCTCCGCGTACAGAAGCTTCATGCCTGCTCACCTCCGGTATACAGGATACCGCCCCAAGCTTTGCGGGGCCTTAGAATTCTCTGCCCGCAGTATACCACATTTCCGCCGGAAATGCCACTGCCCCGCGGCCCTCCGCGCCGCGCCGCATTTTTTCCGCCAGGCCCTTCCCTTTTTTGCAGGACGTGCTATACTGGGCATGGCTTTCCCCATTACCGATCCAAGGAGCAGCGCTATGCAGTACTTTCTCTCCACCGCCGAGACGATCCCCGAGGGGATGGGCTTTTCCCTCTTCAGCCCCCTCCACCTGACCTGGCTGTTCCTGTTCCTGGCCGCAGCGGTCCTCTGCTCCCTGCTCTACCGGCGGCTCACCCCCGCCGGCAGGAAGCGGATGCGCCTGGCATTTGCCGCGCTGCTGGTAGCGGACGAGCTCTTCAAGGTCGCCGGGCTGCTGATCGGCGGGACCTTCCTGTACGGCTACCTCCCCCTCCACCTGTGCAGCATCAACATCTTTCTCATCGCCGTCCACGCGCTCCGGCCCTTCCGGCTGCTGGACAATTTCCTCTACACCGTCTGCATCCCCGCCGCCTTGGCCGCCCTCCTCTTCCCCACCTGGACGTCCCTGCCCCTGTGGAACTTCATGCACCTGCACAGCTCCACCGTCCACATCCTCCTGGCGGTCTACCCCATCATGCTCACCGCCGGCGGCGACATCCGGCCCCGGCCCCGGGACATCCCCCGGTGTCTCGCCTTTCTGGCCCTGCTGGCCGTCCCCATTTACGCTGTCAACCGCCTGCTGGACACCAACTTCATGTTTCTCATGTTCGCCCCCGAGGGCAACCCCCTGCGCTGGTTCGGGCAGACCTTCGGCTGCCACCTCATCGGCTACCCCTTCCTCATCGCCGCCGTGGTGGCCCTCATGTTCCTGCCTCCGGCGCTCTGGCGCCGCCTCCGCCGGGTGAAGGTCCCCGGCTGAGCAGCCGTCCCCTGTTGGTCCCGGGGCCCGCGGCGGCCCTGACAAAACTTCACTTCTGAAAGGCGGCTTTCCTATGTGGTTCATCTTCGCCCTCCTCTCCGCCCTCTTCGCGGCCCTCACCTCCATACTGGCCAAGATCGGCATCAGCGGCGTCAACTCCAATCTGGCCACCGCCATCCGGACCCTGGTGGTGGTGGTCATGGCCTGGGGGATGGTGTTTCTCACCAACACCCAGAAGGGCATCAGCGAGATCAGCCAGCAGAGCTGGCTCTTCCTCATCCTCTCCGGCCTCGCCACCGGCGCCTCCTGGCTTTGCTACTACCGGGCGCTGCAGCTGGGGGAGGCCTCCAAGGTGGTGCCCATCGACAAGCTCAGCGTGGTGTTCACCCTGATCCTGGCCTTTGTGGTGCTCCACGAGGAGTTCACCACCAAGTCCCTGATCGGCTGTCTGCTCATCGGCGCGGGGACCCTGGCCCTGGTGCTGTAAAAAGGGCAAAAAAGCTCCGGCGCGGGAAGGTTCCCGCGCCGGAGCTTTTTCGTTGTCAGAAATTCACTGATTTGCAGATTGGCTTACTTGGCCCGGCTGTTGTAGGCCGCGATGCCCTTGGCCAGCAGATCCATGGCCCGCTCCAGATCCTGCTGCTTGAGGACGTAGGCGATGCGCACCTCGTTGACGCCCTTGCCGGGGGTGGCATAGAAGGGGCCGCCGGGGGCGAACATGACGGTGTCGCCGTTGTCGTCAAAGTCGGTGAGGAGCCACTGCTGGAAGGCGTCGGCGTCGTCCACCGGCAGGGCCGCCATCAGGTAGAAGGCGCCCTTGGGGCACTCGCAGACCACGCCGGGGATCTCCTTGAGCTTGGCCACCACGGTGTCACGGCGGCGCTTGTACTCCTCCCGGACGGCGGCAAAGTACTCGGGGCCCACGTCGTAGAGGGCGGCGGAGGCGATCTGGTCCAGGGTGGCCACGGACAGGCGGGCCTGGCAGTACTTCATGGCCTCGCTCATGAGCTCCTTGTTCCGGCTGAGGATGCAGCCGATGCGCGCGCCGCAGGCGGAGAAGCGCTTGGACACGGTGTCGATGACGATGACGTTGTCCGCCGCGTCGGCAAACTCACCCAGGGACTGGAGAGGCTCGCCGGCGTAGACGAACTCCCGGTAGGCCTCGTCGCCGATGATGAAGAGGTCGTGCTCCTTGGCGATGTCCACCATGAGGCGCATCTCCTCGGGGGTGAGGACGCAGCCGGTGGGGTTGCCGGGGTTGGTGCACATGATGGCCCGGGTGTGTTCGTTGATCTCCGCCTCGATCTTGGCCCGGTCCGCATAGTGGTAGCCCTTCTCAGGAACGGTGGGCAGGGGATGGATCTTCGCGCCGCAGGTGTTCACCATGGTGTTGTAGTTGGGATAGAAGGGCTCGGGGATGAGGATCTCATCGCCGTCGTCCAGGATGCAGTTGAGGACGATCTGCAGCGCCTCGCTGCCGCCGGTGGTGATGAGGATCTCGCTCTCCTCAAAGTGCATGTTCAGATTGTCGTAGTACTTCTGGATGGCCTTGATCAGCACGGGGATTCCGGGGGAGGGGGCGTACTCCAGCACCGGCTGATGGAAATTGCGGATGGCCTCAAAGTACTGGGGCGGCGTCTCGATGTCCGGCTGACCGATGTTCAGATGATAGATCTTCTTTCCCGCCGCCTCGGCGGCCACGGCGTAGGGATGGAACTTCCGCATGGGGGAAAGGCCGCACTTCTTTACTTTACTGGAAAATTTCATGGCAGACTCCTCACTTCTTTCAATAATCACACAGTGGCGCGGGATATTGAGGGCTCGCGCACAGCCCCTCCATCGTAGTTTTATTGTAATATAGCCCCTCTGGGATGTCAAGGGAGGGATGGTCCTCCCGCCCGGAAATCCCCCGCCTTTTTACCCCCCCCGCTCCCCCTCCGCGCTCCCGCCCGCCGCCCCTCCGGCAATGTGTACAGAAATTATTTCGATTGTTCAGCAAAGCGCCGAAATTTTTTTGGTTTCTTGACTTTTGCCCCGGGATTCGGTATTCTTATTTTGGCCTGTGTGTCCCGTCCAGGCTTTCAAATCATGAGCTGCCCGGCCACTCCACATAATGGCCCGGCAGACTGACAAGAAAGGATGAGATCCCGCGTGGATGTGCGGTGTGGCAGTGTGGAGACCTGTCACAAAGGAGCTGCGGTTTCGCTCCGCTTCTCCGAGGTGGGCATTGCGGA
>CALWYI010000111.1 GCA_944385715.1 uncultured Oscillospiraceae bacterium
CCAAAAACACCGCTGCAAGCCGTTTCCTGACGGCTTGCAGCGGTGTTTTCTTTTTCCGTCATCCGACAGACTTACTGCGATGCTTCGGCTTTATCAAGATATTCTTCCAGACAAAGCCCCTGCTCGTACATCTCTGTCGCGGCCTCCACCCCGACGTATCGGTAGTGCCATACTTCCTCTGCGATACCCGTGATATCCGTCTTTCCGGCGGGATAGCGGAAAATGAAGCCGTATTTATAGCTGTTTTCCTGGAGCCAGAAGTAAAGATCATAGGTGGCTCCGTTGATATCTACCGCGATTCCCAGCTGATGTTCACTGTGCCCAGGAATTGCCACCCACTGCTCTGCCTCTTCCACAGAGTATCCCTGCCGCGTATATTCGGCAATTTTCTCGTCGTACAGCTCCTGCTGTTTTTCCTGCGTACGATAGCCGGACACAACCTTTGGAAGCTGGTCCCAATTGTCCTCCCTGGCAGCTTCCAGCATCTCCATAAGCGGCTCGTAGATGCGCTCGTCAACCCGCTCTCCCCCGGGAACTTCCACGAGCGTGACAGGATAGTTTTCGGGAAGAGGGTTCCATCGGTTTACCAATGTCAGGTTCCAGTCGGGGTCTGAAGCGGGAGCGGGCAGATTACCGGTTCCGCTGCTCGCTTCCGCCGCCTGCCCGGCGGTGGCCGTATCGGGCTGGCGATCTGTGGGGTTGATGACGATAGGATCGCCGGAGCTGCTCCCTCTGAAAAGAAAACAGAGGATTACAGCAAGAACAGCCATAAAAAATATAGTGATCATGATTTGATATGGCTGCCCTTTAAGCGCGCGCTTTTCCTGCTCACCATAATGTGCGTTGCCTTCCTTCATAAATCCATCGCTCCTTTCTTTGGACAAATAAAAATGCCCTTTACAGCAGTGATTGTACTGTAAAAGGGCATTCTGAACTTTGCGGCTGAATTGCTTAATTCCTGCGGAAATCCTAAGATATCGGTAATTGAACGATAAAAGTAACGGTTTCGTCCTCGCTGTGGGCGGTAATGGTCCCGCCATGCAAAAGTACGATCTCCTTGGCGATCGCCAGCCCGAGTCCGGTGCCGCCGGTATGGGAGATGCGCGCTTCATCCAGGCGATAAAACTTGTCGAAGAGAGCGGACAGTTTTTCGGCGGGAATCGTGTTTCCCCTGTTCCGAAACGTAATGACGACAGACTGCTCTGCCCGCGCCGCGGAGACCGTGATGTTTGTGTTTGGGTAGCTGTACGCCAGCGCGTTTTTCAGGATGTTGCCGAACACCCGGGCTATTTTCTCCGGGTCGGCATAAATTGTCATATTTTCATCCAGCTCCAGCGAAACGGTATGATTGCGCGGAGAAAAGGCGGGCAGAAATTCATCCCGCAGCTGCACCATCATGTAATAGAGATCCACCGCCCGCTTCTCCAGTTTGATCTGCTTTGCGTGGTAGCGCGTGATCTCAAAAAACTCGTCCACCATCTTGTTCAGCCGGTACGCCTTGTCCAGGGCGATATGGACATTCCTGGCCCGCTCCGCTTCCGCCATGTGCGGTTCTTCCTCCAAAAGGCTCAGATAGCCGATCACGGATGTGAGCGGGGTGCGGATGTCGTGGGCGAGATACATCACCAGTTCGTCCTTGCGCCGCTCGGCAAGGGCGGCCGCTTCTTTCTGCCGCTTGAGGGTTTGCTTTACGGCATGCAGCTTGTATTCAAACGGCAGCATCTCCGGCGACAGGCGGATCTTCTGGTCATCCTCCGCCAGAAGGCTGTCGATGCCTGCATTGATCTCCCGGAAGTAGTTTGTCAGCCATCGGAACAGGAACAGCAGCAAAATAAGGAAAATCACAACAATGGCGACCGCAAAGAAGATCTCTTTATATCCTCTGAAGGTGTAATGATAGACCATAAAGGCCTCTTCATGGTCCATTTTCCCCACAAACTCCAAAACAGACACGATCCAGTCGCCAAATCGTTCTTTCCAGAGAAACAGGTACAGCGCAATGACAATTCCCGCCGACAGCAGCGTGCTGCCGAAAAAGCGCGCTGCGATTTTCCGCTGAAACACAGAGAAGTCGCCTTGCCTAGTTTTCATCAATCCTATACCCCACTCCCCAAATCGTCCTGATATATTTGGGGTTTTCCAAAGTGTCGTTCAGCTTTTCGCGCAGCCGCCGGATGTGGACGGTGATGGTATTGTTGGCCTTGGTGTAGTACTCGTCCTTCCATATTCTGTGAAACAGTTCCTCTCCGCTGACGACGGTTCCCTTGTTCTCCAGGAGAATTTGCAGAATGGAAAACTCCGTGGGCGTCAACGGCACAGGCGTATCTCCCAAACGGCATTCGTGCTTTTTCGGATCCACTGTCAGATCGGAGCAGCGCAGGATGTGCTCTGCTGTCAGCGCCTGAGAGGGGTTATATTTTTTGTAGCGCCGCAGCTGCGATTTTACCCGCGCAACCAATTCCAGAGGCCGGAACGGCTTCGTGATATAGTCGTCCGCCCCCAGCGTGAGGCCGGTGATCTTATCCATCTCCGCGTCTTTTGCCGTCAGCATAATGACCGGGTAGGTATGCGCCTCCCGAATTTTCTGGCATAGCGCAAATCCGCTCATATCCGGCAGCATGACGTCCAGAATCGCAAGGTCAAGGGCGGTGGTTTCCACACATCTGAGGGCTTCCTTTGCTGTATAGAACTTGTAAACCGTATACGCTTCGTTTTTGAGGTAGACCGCTATCAGATCAGCAATTTCCGCCTCATCATCGACGATCAGTATGTTATCCGCCATAAAACCGCGCTCCTTTCCGAAGGCTGTACGCCTGTATTGTATCAGAGAAAGCGGTTTATTTCCTTCTTTTAGAATGCGAAATCCTTAAGAATTTCCTAAGATGACCTTTTGCGCCCCTGGCCGAGGGCTTTTCCCCCTCCCGGGCATCAGTCGGACGCGGCGGAACGCTGCCGCCGGATGCTTCTCCCGGCCCGGGCTCCGGTGAGAACGCCCGCCGCGATGGCGGCCTCGCCTCCCACCAGCACCCAGTCCATGCCCTCGGCGCAGCGGTGGGGGTCGGCGTAGGTGCCCGCCTCACGGACCGCCGCCGGGTCAAAGATGTTGATGTCCGCGTCCATGCCCACCGCCAGACGGCCCTTTCCCCGGAGCCGCAGGGCGTCGGCGGGAATGGCGGTCATGGAGGCCACCGCCTCCGGCAGAGTCAGGATCCCCTCCTGTCGGACGTACTTCTCCAGGATGCGGGGGAAGGCGCCGTACACCCGTGGGTGGCGCTTCCCGGCGGTGGGGTAGGTGCTGTCGGAGATCACCGCGCTGTAGGGCAGACGGAGAATCCGGGCGATGTCCGCCTCGTCGGTGATGAAATCGATCATGGTGACGGCACATTCCTCGCTGACCAGCAGGTCGCAGGCGCAAGTGAAGGGGTCCTTCCCCTGGGCCCGGGCGATGTCCGCCACGCTCATGCCCTGGAAGGGCCGGTTCTCCGGCCGGCCGAGGGTGGAGCAGAGGATGTTCTCCCAGCCCACCATGCCGGCGATGTTGTCGAAGTCCCGCCCGCTCTGAATCCGCTCCGCCAGCTCACGCCTGCGGGCGGGGTCACGGAGCCGCTCCGTGATGGCCCGGGTGCCGCCGGTGAGAAAGTCCGGGGGCAGGATGTGGATCAGCTGGGTGGACCCGGCGGTGTAGGGGTAGACGTCGCAGGTGACGTCCAGGCCATCCGCCCGGGCCCGGTCCAGCATGGCGACGGCCCGGGGGATCTTCCCGCCCCAGTTCCGGCGGCCCATGGCCTTCAGGTGGCTGATGTGGACGGGCACCCGGAGCCGCCGCGCCACGGTGAGCATCTCCGCCAGGGCCTCGCACACGCCGTCCCCCTCCTCCCGCATGTGGACGGTGACGGGGAGGTCCGTTCCCCGGAGGACGGAGAGAACGGCGATGAGCTCCTCGGTGGTGTAGAAGCACTCCGGGGCGTAGCCAAGGCCCAGGGACACCCCCAGAGCCCCCTCCGCCAGGGCCCTCTCCAGCTCCCGCTGGATGGTCCGGATCTGGCCCTGGTCCAGGGCCTGGCAGGCGTAGCCCGCGGCGGCGGCACGGATGGTCCCGGCTCCCGCCAGCATGCCGGTATGCAGAGGACGGTGGTCCGCCGCCCGGAGATAGGCCTCCAGGGACCCGGTGGGGACGCAATCCTTCACGGGACCGGTGATGGGAGCCAGATAGTCCAGCACCGCCTGGCGGCAGGGCCCGTCAATGGGGGCCGCGGAGAGCCCGCAGTTGCCGTTTACAATGGTGGTGAGGCCCTGGCGCAGCTCCAGGGTCCCGAAGCCCTCCCGAAACACCTCCGCGTCGGCGTGGCGGTGGATATCGATGAAGCCGGGGGTCACCGCCTTCCCGGCGGCGTCGATGACCAGCCGGGCGGGGCAGGGACAGCGGCCTATGGCGGCGATTTTGCCGTCAGCCACCGCTACGTCGGCGGCATAGGGCGGACCGCCGGTACCGTCGATGATCGTGCCGTTTCGGATCAGTACGTCGTACATGGAGAGACCTCCTTACAGCAGCGGAATAAGATAAGAGCGCCGCCGGGGCCAGCGAGCCCCGGCGGCGCTTCCGGTCATTTCAGCCGGGCCTGGAGCTCCCGGAGGGTGACGGCGTAGGCCTCCCGCTCGTGGGGCAGCACCGGCAGCTCCTCCGGCAGGGACCAGCCCTTGGCGAAGAAGAGCCGCCGGATGATGAGGTCCGTGAAATCCGGGTTCTTCACCAGCACCGGCCCGGTGAGGTGGGTGGCCAGGATCCCGCCGTCGGCGTAGCCCTCCGGGCCGTGGTCCGCCTCGTTGCCGAAGCCCATGGGCAGGGAGGTAAACAGGGGCGTGGTAATGCCGGCGGTGGTGGAGCACTTGTTCATGAACCCAACCGCCGGGGCGCTCCAGAGCACCGGCTCGGCGATCACGTCCCCGGGGGTCCGCCGGTCCGTCTCCACGGTGGTGAAGTCCGCCAGACCCAGGCCGCCCCAGACCTGTCCCTGGGCGTCGGTGACGGAGCGGCCCAGGGTCTCCATGGCGTTGCCGGTGAAGAGAAGGAGGCAGCCCCGGTCCAGGGCCTCCCGGATGGCCTGGGCCTGGTGGGTCAGCCCCAGGAGCACCGCCTTCTGGGCACCCTCGGTGCCGGCCCCCATGTAGATGAGGTCCGCGCCGGTAAAATCGGGCACATCCTCGGCGGTGACCTTCACCAGGTTCACCGTGACCCCCATGGCCTCCAGATGGCGGCGGAGGACGGCGATGTTGGCGTATTCCCCGTAGAGGGACATGGTGTCGGGATAGAGATGCAGCAATGTCAGTTCCATGATGACCCTCCTTAGTCTTTCCGCTCAGTCAGTGCCAGCAGCTTGTCCCGGTCGGAGAAGCAGGTGAGGACGTAGACGTCCTCATCCCCGTCCGCCCTCAGGACCTCCGCCGTCTGGACGGCGGTGTCGCAGCAGACGATCCTCTCCGGGTTCACAGAGGTATAGTCAAAGCGCATGGCCAGGTCGTTGACGTACTTGCCGCAGAGGACCACCCGCTCCACCTGGGGGCAGCTGAGGCGGTCAAAGTCGATGTCCCACAGCCAGCTGGTCTCACCGGTGAAATACTTGCGGCTGATGGCGTCCACCAGGACGACGACAGTGCAGGGCTTCTCCGTGGCGCAGATATAGTCCAGATTGGTGTCGTAGGCCACGGAGTTCTCGTGCTTGCTGGTGAGGAGAGTGCCCTCATGGGCCCCCAGGGTGAAGCGGATCATCCGGCCGTTTTTCAGGATATAGTCGTTGATGACCGAGGCCATGACGGCCTTGTCCACCCCCGCCAGGGAGCAGACGGACCAGGCGGCCAGGATGTTGTAGACGTTGTAGATGCTGCGAAAGCTCAAATGGATCTCCGTGTCGCCGCCGATGGTCAGCCGGCCCTCCTTCAGGTCCAGGTCCGTCACGGCGAAGTCCGGATCATGGCGGTGGTAGCCGCAGCTCTCGCAGCGGTAGTGGCCGATGTGGTGGTAGTGGTAGCAGGAGTAGACCATCCGGCCCCGGCACACCGGGCACCGGGCGCCGTCGTCGTATACGCCCCGGGGGGTGTCGGTGCTGATGGAGCAGCGCTCCAGACCGAACCACTTCACCTTCTCCGGGTCGTGGCCCTGGGCGAACCGGGACACCAGGGGGTCGTCGGCGTTGAGGACCAGGGTGGTCTCCGGATGGATGGCGGGCAGGATGGAGGCGAACACCCACTCCGGGTGGCCGTTGCGGGTGAGCTGATCCCGGTAGAGGTTGGTGATGACGAAGTGGGTGGGGTGGAAGTGGCGGAAGCTGAGGCGGGCGTAGCGCTCATCGCTCTCCAGCAGCAGCAC
>CALWYI010000112.1 GCA_944385715.1 uncultured Oscillospiraceae bacterium
TCATCGCCTACATGACCTGCACCGCCGACGGCTTCTCCGCCTGGGGCAAGGACATCGGCGGCTACTCCTCCAACCCCGACATGGCGGCGGAAAATGAGGAGATCTACCACCACCAGACCGGCGGTATGGCCGAGGACGGCACCACCGTGGAATACGCCGCCCTCAACGACGCCGGCTACGACTGGTGGGTAGGCGACGGCAAGCTGGTGCTGGAGGATCCCCAGTACTGCGCCTCCGTCTCCTTCACCGTGGGCAGCTGGATCGAGATGCTGACCAAGTACAGCGCGGGCTGATCCCCATCCGCCCGGGCGCGCTGGATACCGCTTCCCTGTAGACATCAGCATGAAGCGCCCTTGGACGCGCGTGACATCCGCCGCATCCAAGGGCGCTTTCCCATCCCGGCATAAAGGAGAGATGATATGGCACAGATGACCGCACCGCGGGCCAATCCGTCCGCTGTCCGCCTCAACAGGATCAAAACCTACCTGTCCAAGCCCCACAACGTGATCCTCCTGCTGATGGGGGTGGTGCTGAAGGTACATCGCCCAGGGCCGCCTGAGCCTGTAGCGACGGACAGTTCCCCAGCGTACGGGCGGCCCCCGGACCACAGAGGTCTGGGGGCCGCCTTTTCCTGTATTCCCCAATCTGCCATTTTTCTCTATGGTTGTACTTGCATTGCGGCGTTTCATCCAGCATAATGGGAGCAGGAATTTCCACGACACGGCAGATCAGCAGCCGGCTATTCTGAAAAACGGGAAGAGGTCTATTTCTATGAAACGTTCGCAGATCAACAAGGCTTTGAAAGAGATGGAGCGCATGTGCCAAAAATATTGCTGCTACCTCCCCCCCTTCTGCCATTTTACGCCCCAGCAGTGGCAGGATATCGGGCACGAGTACGATGAAGTCCGGGACTGCATGCTGGGCTGGGACATTACCGACTACGGCATGGGCGATTTTGACAAGCTGGGGTTTTCCCTCGTCACGCTCCGCAACGGCAACCGCAGCCTGCCCCACCAGTATCCCAAGGTCTATGCGGAAAAGCTGCTGTATCTCAAGGAGGGACAGTACGCCCCCAACCATTTCCACTGGTTCAAGACAGAGGACATCATCAACCGGGGCGGCGGCAACTGCCTGATCCGGGTGTACAACAGCCTTCCCAACGAGGAAATCGACTATGTCTCCGATGTGACCGTCCACACCGACGGCCGGACCTATACGGTCCCCGCCGGCACGCAGATCCGCCTGACTCCCGGGGAGAGCATACATGTGCAGCAGTATCTTTACCACGACTTCTCGGTGGAGCCCGGCAGCGGGCCGGTGCTCTTAGGCGAGGTCAGCCAGTGCAACGACGACAACTGCGACAATCGCTTCTATCCGCCTATGGGACGTTTTCCCGCTATTGAGGAGGATGAAGCCCCCTACCGGCTGCTGTGCAATGAGTACCCAAAGGCGCGGTAGGGACCGGAATCCCCGCCCAGGCGCGGCATAGAGAATCCCCCGGCGGAAAATGGTATTCCGCCGGGGGATTCTCATTGTCAGGCTGACGCCAGATATTTTATTGTCCTTTTCCAGGGGGCTTCTCCGGAGCGGGCGGGCAATTCTCCTTCCGCATGCGCAGCGTCCGCCGCGCCGCGGGGTTACGCCTGTCCCGCCGCGGGGCTGACACCGCACTGGAAGGGCGCCAGGGTCTCGCCGCCGCAGACAGCTTCGCTGGCATTGTGGTTGATGACCAGGCGGACGCGGTCCTCCCCGGTCCCCCGGTACACCACCTCCACGCCGGGGGCGGTCTGCTCCAGGGCAATACCCTGCTCCGCGGCGACCTGCTCCAGGACCCGGTCCAGCACCGGCTCCTCCAGGCCGCAGCCCAGGTAGTACACCCAGCCGTCTTTCTGCCGCTTCCGGGTGACGGCGGCAAACTCCTGGTAGAAGGCGTCGCCGTACCGCAGCAGCACCTCCGCGTCCGCCGTCTCCAGCATATCCCGGAAGATGCCGCCCCGGCCCTGAACGCCGGTAAAGAGGCCCTCCCCCGCCAGGGGGAACTCCTGGCCCTCCTGGAGGCTCTCGGTCTCCGCCACGCACACCCCGGCGAAGTCGTCGAAGTCCACGGGGATCCGCTTGCCCAGCACAAGGTTGTTGTCCCGGTCCTTGACAAAATCCCGGTAGGTCAGCACCACTGTGCCGCCCTGCTCCGCGAACGCCCGGAGCTTCTCCTGGAACGCCGGCTTGGCCACGATCATCTGGGGCAGGATCAGCACCTTGTAGCCGGTGAGATCGCTGTCCGCCGGGATCACATCCACGGGGACGTTCCGGTCGTAGAAGAACTTGTGGTACTTCTTCATCTCGGTCTGGCAGTCCAGCAGGACGCTCTGCCGCTGGATGCGGAAGGCCGCCAGGGAGTCGTAGTCGTACACGATGGCCGCCTCGCTGCGGATGGGGGTCTCCAGCTGCGGGGCCCAGGCCTTGACCTCCCGGAAGAAGCGCTGGACCTCGTAGAACTTCCGCCGCTTCACGTTGTCCGCATCCAGAATGCCATAGCAGAACTGCTCGGCCCCCTTGGTGCCGCCCCGGTAGCGGAAGAAGAAGATGGACTCACAGCCCCGGGCCATGCTCTGGAAGGCCCACATCTTCGCCTGGCCGGGCCGGGGGGAGAAGCCGGTGACGTCGTGGCCCTGGGCCCCCATGATGGCCTCAGTGATCCAGAAGTTCTGCCGCTTCAGGCCCCGGATGTAGTCCAGGCCGAAGGCGATCTCGTTGGGGGCCAGCGGCTCCCGCTGACCGCCCCAGACCGGGTAGTTGTTGTAGGCTGCGATATCCAGATGCCGGGACACCGCGGCGTAGTCCACATGCTTGCCAAGGCCGCCGCCGGGGAAGTCGTGGATCACCACCGCGTCCGGAATGATCTCCCGGAGCAGGTCCGCCTGGAAGGCGGCAAACCGCACGATGCTCTCGCTGCGGAACCGCTCCCAGTCCAGCCGCAGGGCGGGATTGTGGGTAGTAATGGTTTTGGCGGGCAGGGGGATCTCATCGAAGTCGTTGTACTCCTGGGACCAGAAGGTGGTGCCGTAGGTCCGGTTCAGGGCCTCGATATCCCCCTGGAACTTCTCCCGCAGGTAGGAGCGGAAGGCGTCCCTGCACTGGGCGCACCAGCAGATGTCGCTGTCCTCGTGGCCCAGCTCGTTGTCCACCTGCCAGGCCACGATGGCCTTCTCGTCCCTGTATTGCTCCGCCATGGCCCGGATGATGCGCTCGGAGTAGGTATACAGCTCCGGGCTGTTGAAGCAGTACACGTGCCGCCCGCCGAAAACACGCTTGGTGCCGTCCTCAAACTCGGAGAGGATGGCGGGGTGCTTCTTGGCCAGCCAGGCGGGGATGGTGGCCGTGGGGGTGCCCATGACGATGTGGAGCCCCCGGGCTTTGGCCCGCGCAATCACATGGTCGAAGAAGGAGAAGTCAAACCGCCCCTCCGTCCTCTCCATGAGGTGCCAGCCGAACTCCGCAATGCGGATGGCGTTGCACCCCAGCTCGCAGATATTGTCCAGGTCCTCCTCCAGCATGGAGGGATCCCACTGCTCGGGATAGTAATCAACGCCAAGAAACATCAGTTCTCCACCTTTTTCGCTTTCAGCTGCGCGGAAATTTCTTCCATGCGGCTGCTGTCCAGCTTGTAGCCCTTGGCATAGATCACAAAGGCCAGCACGGTGACGACGGAGGGGACCACGCCCATGAGGATCCGCATGCCCAGGATGGTCTGGGGGGTCTGGGGCACATTCTCCACATAGCCGCAGATGGTCAGGCCCACACCGATGAGCCAGCCGGCCACGGCGGAAGCGGTCTTGACCAGCAGGGTCTGGAAGGAGGCCACAATGCTCTCGTTCCGGGTGCCCAGGGTGACCTCGCCGTAGTCGATGACGTCGGCCAGCATCACGGTGGTGGCGCCCAGGGTCAATCCGGAGCCGAACTTATAGAACAGGCCGCAGATAATGATAACAGGGATGTTGGTGGGGATGACCGCGCCGGCCACCAGCAGGCCGATGAGGCCGATGGCAGGGACGAAGCTGGCGATGGCAAAGACCTTCTTCTTGTTCATGAAGCGGGAGAAGATGGGGAAGATGAACAGGGCGCCCATCTCGGCCACGGAGGCGGCGGTGGTGAAGTAGGGGAAAAGATTCTCGTCCCCGGTGACATACTTGAAGTAGTACATGGCCATGCCGCCGGCCAGCTGTACCAGCATATTATAAGCCAGCACAACGCCGATGTAAACCTTCAGTTGGTCATTGGCAGTGATGACATGGATGGCATCCTTCAGGGAGGTGCGCTGGGCCTTCTTGCCCTCGGCGGCCTCCAGGCTGCTGCGGTCCTTGACAAAGAGCACGGTGACCAGAATGGTGCTGATGAACACTACGCAGATGACCACGGACAGGGAGGAGTAACCCTTGGCTTCGTCGCCGTTGCCCAGGTAGTTTCTCGTGGCAATGCCGAAGGCGCCCATGAGCAGCCAGGCGGAGCTGGCGAAGATACGGGGAATGACGGACATGGACTCCCGCTCCTTCTGGGTGGAGGACAGGGAGGGCAGCATGGACCAGTAGGGGATGTCCATGACGGTGTAGGTCATGCCCCAGAGGATATAGATGACAGAGAAGTAGGCGTACTGGGCAAAGCCTTCCAGACCGGGGTCACGGAACATGAAGATCATGATGGCCGAGTTGAGCAGGGTGCCGATGAGAATCCAGGGGCGGAACTTACCCCAGCGGGTGCGGGTGTTGTCCACCATAAAGCCCATCATGGGGTCGTTGACGGCGTCCCACACCCGGGCCACCAGGAACAGGTTGCCCACAAAGAAGGGGTTGAGTCCCACGGTGTCGGTGAAGTAGATCATCAGGAATGTGGAGATCATGGCGTAGCACAGGTCCTTGCCCAGGGCGCCTACGCCAAAACACAGTTTTCTTCCGGCGGACAGTTTCATAGTTTTCTCCCTTCAGTTACATATATTGTAAGGTTTCCCTTAGTCACTGCTGTTTTTCAAACGGGACCACGGCGCTGGCGTAGTCGCCGGTGAGCCGGACCTCCAGGCCGTGGCCCATGAGGTAGCTGCCGCTCTTGACGATGTCGCCCTTGGAGGTGTGCAGGACATATGTCGCCGCCTCGTCCAGGCCCCGCAGCCGGATGGTGGTGCCCCGGTGGCCCACTCTGCTCTGGGGCAGGAAGGCGAAGAGCACGCCCTTGTCCTCCTTGAGATACTCGTAGAGGAAATACTGGTTGGCGGAGGGGTTCTCCAGCCGGTAGAAGGTGCCCTCCTGGATGATGGGCCGGATCTCCTTGTACTGGCGGATCATCCGCTGGGAGAGCTCCGTCTCCTCCGGGGTGAACTTGAGGATGTTGCAGCCCACGCCCAGGCTCCCCATCATGGCGCTGTGGTAGCGGAAGGTCAGGGGGATCACCCGCTGGGAGAGGAAGTTGGGGCAGTCGGTGACCCAGGCCCGCATGGCCTTGGTGGGATAGATGCGGGAGTAGGCGTCCTGGATGTACAGCCGGTCGTAGGCGTCCGTGTTGTCGCTGGTCCAGAAGTCGTCGAAGATGCCCAGGATGCCGTAGTCGATCCGCCCGCCGCCGGAGGCGCAGGCCTCGAAGAGGACCTTGGGGTGCTTCTTCTTCAGCTCGGTGACGATCTCATAGATGGTCTGGATGTGCTTGTACCAGACGTCCCGCTGGGGGCCGGTCTGGGAGATGGGGCGGTTGGCGTCCCACTTGATGTAGTCGATGTCGTAGCGGGTGAGGAGGTTGTCCAGCATGTTGTAGATGAAGTCCCGTACCTCCGGCTTGGTGATGTTGAGCACATACTGGACCCGGGAGGTGTCGCTGACGCGGGTCTCATAGTGGTAGATCCAGTCGGGGTGCTCCTGGCAGAGCTGGGCCTTGGGGCTGACCATCTCCGGCTCCACCCAGATACCGAACATCATGTTCTGCTCCTTCACCGCGTCAATGAGCTCCTCCAGGCCGTTGGGGAACTTGCCCTCGTTGACGTACCAGTCCCCCAGGCCGTTCTGGATGCTGTGGCGCTCGCCGAACCAGCCGTCGTCCAGGACAAACAGCTCCGCCCCCAGCTCAGCGGCCTTCTGGGCCAGCTTGATCTGGTCCCGGCTATTGACGTGGAACTCGGTGGCCTCCCAGGAGTTGTACAGCACCGGCCGCAGGCCCTCCCGCATGAGGCGCTCCCGGGCAAAGCGGTGGAGGTTGTGGGACATGGTCTCAAAGCCGCTGTCGGAGTAACCGCAGAGAATGGCGGGGGCGGTGAAGGTCTC
>CALWYI010000113.1 GCA_944385715.1 uncultured Oscillospiraceae bacterium
ATCGTGCGCGCTCGACCAGCTACGCGACATCTCCACATAGTTGCCCGGCTCAAAACCGCATATTTGGTTAAGCTGTTTGACAGCGAAAATTATTATATCCGTTTCCTGCCGTGAAGTCAAGAGAAAATGCCTGGATTTTTCCTGAAATTTTTAAATTTTGCCAGCCGGCAGGCCTGTGCCGGCGCAAGGCAGCCCGGCCGCGGGGAAGCGGCCGGGCTGCTCGGGCGGTCTTTTACCGGCCCATGGTGTGCTTGACCGAGGTGGCGGCGCTGTCCACCGCGTCGGTCACCGCCTGCATGGCCTTGCCGGCGGCGGTCCGCTTGCCCTGGGCGGTGCGCAGGGCCATATCCGCCGCCGCGCCGGCCACCACGCCCAGGACCATGCCTTTCGCAAATCCGTTCATCTTCTCATTCCTCCTCTCGGACGGTCCTAGTATGGCCCGGCCGAAGAAAATTTAAGCGCCGCCGCCGGATCATTTCCCTTGCTAAATGCTGACAGGTCCGATACAATAACTATAAAATCAGACTGCAAAGAAGGACCGCCATATGATTACCAAAATTTTCCTGGTCCGCCACGCCGAGGCGGAGGGCAACCTCTTCCGGGTGGCCCATGGCCAGTACGACAGCAACCTCACCCCCCGGGGCTACCGCCAGCTCCACTACCTGCGCCAGCGGTTCGAGGGGGTGCACCTGGACGCGGTGTACGGCAGCGACCTCACCCGCACCCACGCCACCGCCTCCGCCCTCTATGTGCCCAGGAACTTGCCCTTTCAGCCCCTGCCTCTCCTGCGGGAGGTGCGCCTGGGGGACTGGGAGGAGCGGACCTGGGCGGAGATCAAGCGCAGGACCCCGGATATGTACCGCTGGTTCAACCAGCGCCCGGACCTGTGGCGGGTAGAGGGGGCGGAGTCCTTCGACGCGGTGGCGGAGCGGACGGTGGAGGCCGTGCGCCGCATAGCGGCGGAGAACCCCGGCAAAACCGTGGCCGCCGCCAGCCACGGCGCGGCCCTGCGGACCCTGCTGGGCACGCTGGAGGGGCTGTCCCTCCGGGAGATCGGAGACAGCGGCCACAGCGACAACACCGCCGTGAGCCTCCTGGAGGTGGAGGGGGATCAGATCCGGGTGGTATTCCGGGACGACGCCTCCCATGTGCCGCCGGAGTGGTCCACCTTCCGCCGCCAGAACTGGTACAAGGGCGGCGGCGGCGATGAGGACTTCTGGTTCATTCCCCTGGCGGCGGAGGACGGCATGGTCCTGCGGGCCATGCTGGGGGAGAAGGAGTCGGGCCTTGTGACCTTCCGCCGGGAGGCGGACGCCATGCGCATCACCAACTATGTGATCAACCCGGAGCTCCGGGGCCGCCACCTGGGGGTGCAGCTGCTGGGCCAGGCGGTGAAGTACGCCCGCCGCCAGGGGCTCTGGACCGTGGTGCTGGCCTGCTCCCAGGACCTGCGGGGCTACTTTGCCCAGTACGGCTTTGTAAGCGCCGGGCCGGACATGGCGCTGGATCTGCACCTGACCGTCCGGGAGGTGCCCTGAGGGCAGCGTTCCGCACTCTGGTTACTTCCGAACGGGCCAGAAGCGGCCCTCAGCCTCCCGGGGCTCCCCGCCCCGGACCCCGGGTGCCTGTCGCCGGGGCTTACCCAGCCCCGGACCCCGGGGTGCTTGCTCATGGGGGCTACGCGCCCCTGCATCCCGGCTGCTTCCGAACAGGCCAGAAGCGGCCCTCGGCCTTCCGGGGCTCCCCGCCCCGGACCCGGGTAACTTTTTGTACGCACAAAAAGTTACCAAAAAAGCGCCGGGAGACCCGGACCCCCTTTTTTGCCCAATCGGTCTGGATAGGATTTGCCGCTGCGGTGCCACTGAACCAGTGCCTTTTGGCATCTGATCTGTGGCGGGTTGCGCTTCCGGCTTCGGCTGACGCCCTTTTGAAGGGATAGATGTATCTATCGTTGCATACTAAGAAACGCCTATCAGCCCGAGGGGCGACAGCCGAAGTGGGATACCCACCGCACCGATTACGAGGGAGCCGGAGGCAAAGAGGTGTCTCAGTGGCTGCGCAGTGCTCACTTGCAGGCGTCCGATTGGGCAAACAAAGGGGGTCTGGGGTCTCCCCAGCGCTTTTTCCGCCCACTTTTGGGCGTCCAAAAGTGGGCCCGCCGGAGGCAAAACAGCCCGAAGGGCTGAAAATGAGAAGTACAGAGGACCCCTCCTCTGAAAACGTTCCCCCGCCGCCCGGGAAGACGGCAAAAGGAGAAACCACATGGATGTACTGAACTTCCTCCCTGTCAGCAAGGAGGACATGGAAAACCGGGGCTGGTGGTACTACGACTTTCTGGTGGTCACCGCCGACGCCTACATCGACCACCCCAGCTTCGGCACCGCCATCATCGCCCGGGTGCTGGAGGATGAGGGCTACCGGGTGGCGGTGCTGGCCCAGCCGGACTGGCACAGCGCCGACGCCTTCCGGGCTATGGGCAAGCCCCGGTACGGCGTGATGATCGGCGGGGGCAACATCGACTCCATGGTGGCCCACTACACCGCCGCCAAGAAGCGCCGCAGCGAGGACGCCTACAGCCCCGGCAATAAGATGGGCCTCAGGCCCGACCGGCCCACCATCGTCTACGCCAACCGGGCCCGGGAGGCCTTCCCCGGCACCCCCATCGTCATCGGCGGTCTGGAGGCCAGCCTCCGCCGCTTTGCCCACTACGACTACTGGGACGACAAGGTCCGCCGCTCCATCCTCTTTGACGCCCAGGCGGACCTGCTCACCTACGGCATGGGGGAGCGGGCCACCCGGGAGATCGCCCGGCGGCTGAGCCGGGGAGAGAAGGTGGAGACCCTCACCGATATCCGGGGCACTGCCTATGCCGCGAGGGATCCCCACTGCGCCTTTGATGCGGTGACGGTACCCTCCTACGAGGCGGTGTGCGCCGATAAGCGGGACTACGCCCTGGCCACCAAGGTCGAATACGAGGAGCACGACGCCATCCGGGGCAAGGCCATCCTCCAGGCCCACGGGGACCAGGTGCTGGTGGTGAATCCCCCGGCCATGCCTCTCAGCCAGCAGGAGCTGGACCACATCGCCGAGCTGCCCTACGCCCGGGAGGTTCACCCCATGTACGACGAGCTGGGCGGCGTGGCGGCTATCGAGGAGGTCCGCTTCTCCGTGGCCCACAACCGGGGGTGCTTCGGTGGGTGCAACTTCTGCTCCCTGGCCTTCCACCAGGGGCGGATGGTCACCTCCCGCAGCCATGAGAGTGTCATCCGGGAGGTGGAGGGCTTTACCCGCGACCCCCAGTTCAAGGGCTACGTCCACGACATCGGCGGCCCCAGCGCCAACTTCCGCCACCCCTCCTGCCAGCAGCAGCTCAAACACGGCATGTGCAAGAACCGCTCCTGTCTGGCCCCCACCCCCTGCCCCAACCTGGACCCCAGCCACAGCGACTACCTGCAGCTTCTGCGGAAGGTCCGGGCCATCCCCGGAGTGAAGAAGGTGTTCATCCGCAGCGGCATCCGCTTCGACTACATGCTGGCGGAGAAGAACAGCGAGTTTTTCTCCGACCTGGTGCGCTACCACGTCTCCGGCCAGCTGAAGGTGGCCCCGGAGCACTGCGCCAGCCGGGTGCTGGACTACATGGGCAAGCCCCACTTCGACGTGTACCTCCGGTTCAAGGAGAAGTATGAGCGGCTCAACCAGCGCTACGGCCTGGAGCAGTACATCGTCCCCTACCTCATGAGCAGCCACCCCGGCTGCACCCTGGAGGATGCGGTGGAGCTGGCGGAGTACCTCAACAGGATGGGCCGCCAGCCGGAGCAGGTCCAGGACTTCTACCCCACCCCCGGCACCCTCTCCACCTGCATGTGGTACACGGAGATCGACCCCCGGACCATGGAGCCGGTATATGTGGCCAAGAGCGCCCACGACAAGGCCCTCCAGCGGGCTCTGCTCCAGTGGAAGCGGCCGGAGATGCGCCGTCTGGTGACGGAGGCCCTCCATAAGGCCGGACGCACCGACCTCATCGGCTACGGCAAGGACTGCCTCATCCGGCCCCTCCACGGGGGACAGGCGACGGAGCGGCCCGCCGCCGGGCAGCGGGAGACACCCGGAAGAGCCGCCCGTCCGGAGGAGCGCCGGGGCAAGGGACCCGCCCGCCGGGAGGACAGAACGGCCCCCGGCGCACCGGGCAAGAGCCGGTACGGAAAAGCTGCCCCGGTGGGAAAAACCGCCGCCGGCCGGGTGAGAGGCCGGAGCGCCGAGAAAGCCGGAAACACTCCGTCCCGCGGCGCTGCCAGAGGCTCCGCCGGTGGCCGGAGGAGCGAGGGCCGGGGCAAAAACAGCCGGGGCCGGTGAGGCCTCCGGCGGCAGATTTTCCCGGTTTGCCGCATAAAGATACAAAAAAGGCTTGACAAGGCGGGGAAATTGGTGTAGACTCCCTCTCAAGTGAATCAGAAAAGCGATGACGAAGACGGACGAGAAGGTTCTGCCCGCAGAGAGCCGGGGACGGTGGAAGCCCGGCGGCAAGAGGTCTCAAGGTCCCATCCCTTCCGAGCTGGAGGTTTGAACACCCATAGTAAGGGCAAGTAGACGCCTCCCGTAGTTGCCGCGTCAGTGCATAGGGCTTGTTGGAGCCTGAAGGTGGCGTCCGTACTGGGACGCAATTTGAGTGGTACCGCGGGTAATGATTGTTACTCGTCTCAAAGGAATTTCCTTTGAGACGAGTTTTTTTGTTGTGCAAGCGGCGTCTTTTCTCGTTCACCGAATCATCAACTTCTCTAAGGAGGATCTGTTATGGAGACCAGTCGTGTGGCCAATCAGCTGGCGGAGGTGGCCTTCCGCATCAAGGAGATGCGGCATATCTGCGGCTTCACCGAGGCGGAGATGGCGGCGAATACCGACACCACCGTGGAGCAGTACCACGCCTACGAGGCGGGCCTTGCGGACCTGCCCTTCACCTTCATCCACAAGTGCGCCCTGGCCTTCGGCCTTGGCATCACCGACCTGCTGGAGGGCCACAGCGGCGCCCACCTCATGAGCTACACCGTCACCCGCAAGGGCGAGGGCCAGCAGACCGCCAAGGAGCAGGGCATCACCATCTGCAACCTGGCCCCCTACTTCCGCAAGAAGCTGGCGGAGCCCTACTACGTCACCTATGACTACGACGAGGCCCAGCAGCACCGGCCCATCCACCTCACCACCCACTCCGGCCAGGAGTTCGACATCATCCTCTCCGGCCAGCTGAAGGTCCAGGTGGGCGAGCACACCGAGATCCTCAATGAGGGCGACAGCATCCTCTATAACTCCTCCACCCCCCACGGCATGATCGCTGTGGGCGGCAAGGCGTGCGTGTTCTGCGCCGTGGTCATCTCCGGCGAGGAGGCCGACGAGCGCTCCGTCCGGGAGAGCATCGTCCGGGCCCGCACCAGCGAGGAGTACCTGTGCCAGAAGTTCGTCCACGCCGTGGAGGACGAGAAGGGGGCCCTCCAGTCCCTGACCTTCCCCAACGCCGACGAGTACAACTTCGCCTTCGACACCGTGGACGCCATCGCCGCCAAGTACCCCGACAAGCTTGCCATGCTCCATCTGGACCACAACAAGGTGGAGCGGCGCTTCACCTTCACCGACATGAGCAAGGCCTCCAACCGGGCGGCCAACTACTTCAAGTCCCTGGGCATCAAGAAGGGCGACCGGGTGATGCTGGTGCTCAAGCGCCACTACCAGTTCTGGTTTGCCATCCTGGGCCTCCACAAGCTGGGCGCCATCGCCGTGCCCGCCACCAATCTCCTCCAGGAGCACGACTTCACCTACCGCTTCAACGCCGCCGGCGTCAGCGCTATTCTCTGCACCGCCGACGGCGACGTGGCCCACCAGGTGGACCTGGCGGAGAAGGACAGCCCCACCCTCAAGACCAAGATCCTGGTGGGGGGCCAGCGGGAGGGCTGGCACAACTTCGATGAGGAGTACCTCATGTTCCGCAGCTCCTTCCCCCGCACCGAGGACTCCCCCAAGGGCGACGACCTGATGCTCATGTTCTTCACCTCCGGCACCACCGGCTACCCCAAGATCGCCGCCCACAGCTACAAGTACGCCCTGGGCCACTACATCACCGCCAAGTACTGGCACTGCGTCCACTCCGATGGCCTCCACTTCACCATCAGCGAGACCGGCTGGGGCAAGGCCCTGTGGGGCAAGCTCTACGGCCAGTGGCTGTGCGAGGGCGCGGTGTTCACCTACGACTTCGACAAGTT
>CALWYI010000114.1 GCA_944385715.1 uncultured Oscillospiraceae bacterium
ACCGGGCCTGTCAAGGGCGGCCCCAGGGGCGGGCATACTTGCCCGCACCCCGGGCAGAGGGTCGGCACGACGGCCGCTGGCGGACGGCGGGACGGCCCACTGCCCGACGGCGGCGATCTAGCCGCTGGGGCCGCTTGTCTGGACCCTTGACAGGTCCGGTACACTCCATTTCCTTACGAAAGAGGCCAGCCCATGGAGGAGGCCAGCATCCCGGCGGCACCCGACGGCATCACGCCTCATCCGCCGCCATAGCCTCCTGCAGCAGCTGCCGAATCAAGAAATACTTTGAAATCCCCCGCCGATTACAGTAAAACTTTAGTTTTTCGGCCTCCTCTACCCTCAGATGGGTACTGACGGTCCGCAGGTTCCGCCGGTCCCAGGCCGCTTGCCGCTCCCGCTCATACCGCTTTTCCTGCACGGAATCACCCCCTTTCGTACTGTAGCACACACAATACCACCGATTGTACGTGGCGAGGCATACCACCGCAATATCTGGTATACGCTGGGACTTTCCACAAGGTTTTCCACAGGGCTGCACCACCTTTCCGATACTAGAACATTTGTTCGATTACCCTGCCGTAAGGCATACCACGGGGAGCCTGCCCCTGCGGGAGTGGGAAGAAGTACAAGCAGTGCTGCGGCCGGTAACACCGGACAACACGGGAACCATCAAGCCGGGGAGGCTGCTGCCAGGCAGCGGCCTCCCCCCTGTTTTCCCCCATTTTTCCGGTATTCTGCTACAGATCGTATTTTTCCCTTTTTATTATACAAATCGTATCCCCATGTTACTCTGATTTTCTGGAGGATGCCGCTATGAATCCATCCCCTGCCATCCGTCCCGCCCGGGAGGAGGACGTGCCCGCCGTCATGGCGCTGCTCCAGCGGCGCATAGACTGGATGGACGAGAAGGGCCTCTACCAGTGGAACAAGACCGGCTACCTCACCTGCTACACGCCGGAGCACTTCCGGCGGCTGATCCGGGAGGAACTGGTGTTTGCCGCCTGGACGGACGGCACCCTTACCGGCGTCATGGCCCTCCTCGCCCGGGACCCCCGGTGGCCCAACGGGGACGACGATCTCGCCTACTACGTCCACCACCTGGCTACCGCCCCCGGCTGCCCCGGTCTGGGAAAAGAGATGCTGGCATACGCCGAAGATTTTGCCCGGCAGAGGGGCAAAACCTTCCTCCGCCTGGACTCCCAGAAGGTGAACCACGCCCTCAGCCGCTACTACGAGGCCCTGGGCTACCGCCCCGCCGGGGAGTGCGTGGACGGGGCCTACGTGGGCATTCTGCGGGAAAAATCCCTGCTCCCCTCCACCTGACTGCAAGGAGAATCGACTATGGCTTTTATCCAGCACAACCACGGCGACGTGGTGTTCCACACCGCCTCCACCTTCGACCACCCCCAGCTCCTCCACGGCTTCTCCACCCGGCTGGGAGGCGTCAGCGGCGGCTTCCACGCCTCCCTGAATTTCCGGGGCAGCGGCCCGGAGCCGGACAGCAAGGACAATGTCCGGGAGAACTTCGGCCGCTTCTGCGCCGCCCTGGGGGCGGACCGGGAGGACCTGGTCCTCTCCGTTCAGGTCCACCGGGACACCGTCCGCCGTGTGACGGCGGCGGACCGGGGCAAGGGTCTCACCTACCCCGCCGACTACGAGGCCGACGCCCTCATTACCGATGAGCCGGGACTTAATCTCATGGTCTTTTCCGCCGACTGCATCATCATCCTCCTCCACGACCCGGTGACAGGGTCCATCGGCGCGGTCCACGCCGGCTGGCGGGGCACCGCCCTGGACCTCCCTGCCAAGACGGTCCGGGAGATGGGGCGGCGCTTCGGGGCACGGCCGGAGCACATTCACGCGGCCATCGGGGCGGGCATCGGCCCCTGCTGCTTTGAGACCCACGACGACGTGCCCGACGCCATGACCGCCGCCTTCGGCTCCGCCGTGGGGGCCTACATCGTCCCCCGTGGGGAGAAGTGGACGGTGGACCTGAAGGGCGTTAACGCCTGGCGGCTGCGGGAGTGCGGCGTGATCGCGGAGCGGATCGACGTCTGTCCCCTCTGCACCGCCTGCCGCCCGGATCTCTACTGGAGCCACCGGAGGACGGGGGACCGCCGGGGCGTCCAGGGGGCCCTCATCGGCCTCCGGCCCTGAGAGAGGAGGCATCGCCATGAGACGCATCCTTCCCCTGCTGCTGGCGGCGGCGCTGCTGCTGTGCGGCTGCGGGGCCAACTACGAGGAGAGGCCCGGCATCAGCTGGGAGGAGTACCAGCAGAGCCAGTCCGGCGAGGCGGAGGAGGAGCCCGCCCCGGAGGAGAAAAACCTCCCCTCCGCCTTCTCCATGGCCTACTACAAGGGCCAGACCCTGGACCCCATCACCTGCGGGGAGGGGATTCAGCAGGACGTGGCCGCCCTGCTCTACGAACCCCTGGTCCAGCTGGATGAAAATTTTGAGCCCACGCCGCTGCTGTGCGAGAGCTGGAGCTGGGACGAGAGCGGCCTGGTGCTGACCCTGGTCATCCGCCAGGGCGTCACCTTCAGCGACGGATCGGAGCTCACCGCCGCCGACGCGGCGGACACCCTCCGCCGGGCGGCGGAGTCTCCCCGCTACAGCTACCGCCTGCGGCGGGTGACGGCCATCGCCTCCAACAACAGTGCGGGAACCGTGACCATCACGCTCTCCGCCCCCAACCGAGGCTTCCCCGCCCTGCTGGACATCCCGGTGGTCAAGCGCAGCACCTCCGGCCAGTCGGTGCCCCTGGGCACCGGCCCCTACGTCTTTGTCACCGGCAGCGACAGCGACTCCCTGGTAGCCAACACCGGCTGGTGGCAGCAGAAGGTCCTGCCGGTGGAGACCATCACCCTGGTCCACGCCAAGGACAAGGACACCGCCATGTACCTCTTCTCCTCCCACCGGATTGAGCTTCTCCGGGCGGACCCCACCAGCGACCTGGTGTCCGCCAGCGGCAAGGCGGTGAGCACCGCCGTGCCCACCGGCATCTTCCAGTTCATCGGCTTCAACGCCGCCTCCGGCGTCTTTGCCTCCGCCGGGGCCCGGGCGGCCTTCAGCCGGGGCATCCAGCGGGACATGGTGGCCGACGCCCTCCTCTCCGGCAACGCCCTGCCCGCCGCCTTCCCCATCTCTCCGCTCTCCGCCCTCTACCCGGAGGACCTGGCGCCGGTCTACAGCTATGAGAACACCATCAGCGACCTGGCGGACGCCGGAGCCAACACCGGCCAGAGCCAGACGCTGACGCTGCTGGTCAATGCCGACAACAGCTTCCGGGTGACCTGCGCCTCCTTTATCGCCGAGAGCATGTCCCTGCTGGACTGGCAGATCACGGTGGAGGCCCTGCCCTGGGAGGAGTATCTGGCGGCCCTGGCCGCCGGAGAGTTTGACCTCTACTACGGGGAGGTGCGCCTCACCGCCGACTGGGACATCACGGACCTGGTGGGCACCGGCGGCAGCCTCAACTACGGCGGCTATACCAATACCGTCACCGACAGTCTCCTCCAGTCCTACGCCGCGGCCACGGACCGCTCCTATGCCGCCCGGCAGCTGTGCGCCCACCTCCTGGGCACCGCCCCCATCGCCCCTGTCTGCTTCCAGCAGGATATCCTCCTGACCCACGAGGGGGTGGCCAGCGGCATGACTCCCACCGCCACCTCTGTTTTCTTCGGTCTGGAGAACTGGTCCATCCGTCTGGAGCCGTGACGCGCCTCCTTCTACAGCAAAAACCCCGCCGGGATACATCGGTATCCCGGCGGGCTTCTCTCTGCCATATAATATAATCGTCTGCGGGGCTTTATTCACAGGCTGACAGCCCGCCCCCCCACCGCGCTCAGCGGTACTGCCGCACCACGGCGGTGACCTTGCCCAGGATCTGGGCGTTGGTGCCGTCGATGGGCTGGTAGTCGTCGTTCTCCGGCAGGAGCCAGATCTGACCGTTCTTCCGGGACAGCCGCTTTACCGTGGCCTCGTCCTCCAGCAGGGCCACCACGATTTCCCCGTTCTCCGCGGTCTGCTGGCGGCGGACCACCACCAGGTCCCCCGGCAGAATTCCCGCCTTGATCATGGACTCCCCCCGGACCCGGAGGGCGAAGCTCTCCTCCTCCCGGCCGCCGCAGTCGAAGGTGAGGTAGTCCTCGATGCACTCCTGGGCCAGAATGGGCGCGCCGGCGGCCACAGTACCCACCACCGGGATCCGCCACCGCTCCTGGCCGCCGGTGAGGACCAGGGCCCGGCCCTTGCCGTCCCCCTTCTCGATGAGGCCCCGCTCCTGGAGGTGCTTGAGGTGGAAGTGGACGGTGGAGGGGGATTTGAGGCCCACCGCCTCACAGATCTCCCGCACCGAGGGGGCGTACCCCTGCTGGGGGATCACCTCCTGGAGATAAGCGTAGATCCGGTCCGTCATCTGGGTTTTCTTCGGCATAGCAGGCCCTCCTGTCCCCGGCGGGCCGCCACGCGGCCCGGCGTGCTCTGTGGTTTCCATTTTTTCTTATCTTACCACAGGGCGGCGGGAAATGCAACACCTGTTCTCTTATTTTTGTCCTTTCTCTTTTTATCGGGCGGCACTCCCCGAAGGGCCGGAAAATCTCCCGGATTTCCTCTTGCATTTCGGACAGGCTTATGGTATCATAAATACCTGCGAAAATGAACTTCGTGCGTTTCGGCGCGCTTTCATCAACAACCTGGAGGTATTTTCACATGGAAGTTCTCACCATCATCGTGACCATTCTGCTGGTGCTGTGCGGCCTGGCTGTGATCCTGGCTGTGCTGTTCCAGTCCGGCAAGAGCGCCGGCCTCTCCGGCACCATCGGCGGCGTGGCCGACACCTTCATGGCCAAGGGCAAGGCCAAGACCTTCGACGCCAAGCTGGCCAAGGCCACCAAGTGGATCGGCGCGGTGTTCATCATCCTCACCCTGATCCTGAACATCCTGCCCTGATCATCCGCCGCAAACGCCGTGACCGCCGCCCCTGTAGGGACGGCGGTCACGGCGTTTTTATGTCTCCGGCCCCTCCAGCCGCTCCAGCAGGGCCTGGAAAGCGGGGATGTCCCGAAGGGGAACCAACTCTTTATCCTCCGTCAGGGTCCGCCGGACGGTACCCAGCAGGAATTCCCGAGAGATGGCGGCAGGCCGCAGCTCCGTGCGGCTGTACAGCCCGGTCCCCTGCCGGACGGGACCGGCGGCCATCTCCGCCACGCGGAGGATGACGTCCACATACCGCTCCAGTTCCTGCCGGGCCTCCTCCAACCGCCCCAATTTGCACAGCTTGCTGACCCGCAGAAGCCGGAGGCTGCTCTCCATGCCGCCCACGCGCTCCATCTCCAGCAATTCATCCACCGCCAGAGCCTTATCCAGCAGTTCAAGGCCCCGCTCCGGGTCTCCGCTCCGGTCCGTAATGGCCGCCAGCCCCATCAGGTGGAGGCACACGTCCCGCCCCGCGCTGTACAGGCCCAGCTGCTGCTCCCGCTCCGCGGCCTTGATCTCACCTTTCTCCAGCAGGATATTGGCGCGGACCAGCCGGGTATTCAGCTCCGGCTGGGGCAGTTCCCCTGCCGCTTTCATTGCCCGGTCCGGGTCCTCCAGCATGCTGTAGAGGTTGGCCAGCATAAAGCAGGCGGCGTCCCGCAGCGCCTGCCGATCGCTCTCCCGGCACGCCTCCAGAAGCTCCGCCGCCTGGCGGCCCTGCTCCCGGACCTCCGCCTCGTCCGCCGCGGAAGCCAGATAGGCCATAAAGAGGCTGGCGGTATGAAACCGCAGGTCCAGATCCCCGGAATACTCCCGCAAAAGAGCCTGAGCGGCCATGCGGGCCTCGCCGGTCCGCTTTTCCTCAAAGAGCCGCCGGCTCTCCGCCAGCGCCGCCGGGATCTCCTCCTGCGTCAGAACAGGCCGGAAGTCCAGCAGCTCATCCACCGTCACCTTCAGCAGCCGGGCCAGAGGCGCCAGCATGGCCACATCCGGGCAGGCGGCGTCGGTCTCCCATTTGGACACCGCCGCGGCGGTGACGCCCAGGGCGGCGGCGGCCTGCTCCTGGGTCAGCTCCCGGGTTTTCCGCAGTCGTTGTATCCGTTTTCCCATACTTTCCATGTCAATCCGCTCCTTTTCTCCGGCGGGGAGCGCGCGTCCCGCCGGGTTTTGGGGCCCACTGTCATGGTACCACACCGGGGCGGAGCCCGCAATGGAGCG
>CALWYI010000115.1 GCA_944385715.1 uncultured Oscillospiraceae bacterium
ATCCTCCAGGTGCTGCTGGAGCACAAGGGCAGCACCGTGTCCCGGGAGACCCTGATGCAGAAGCTGTGGGAGACGGACAGCTTTGTGGACGAGAACACCCTGACGGTGAACATGGCCCGGCTGCGGCGGAAGCTGGAGGGGATCGGGCTGGAGAACTTTGTCCGCACCAGAAAGGGCATGGGCTATCTGGTCGAGTGAGCGAGGGAGTATGAGGAGAGCAAGCAGATTTGTCCGGGAGCGGATATGGGCGCTGGTCCTGCTGGCGGTATGCGCGGGGATCTTCGCGGTGGTCCTGTACCTCTACCAGATGCCGGTAGAGGCGGTGGGCTACGCGGGAGCCCTGTGCGGGGCCCTGCTGCTGCTGTGCGCCGCCATACGCTTTCTCTGGTGGCGCAGACGGATCGCCCGTCTGGAGGAGATGGAGGGCCATGCCTCCCTGATGCTGGACCGGCTGCCGGAGCCGGAGGGCCTGGAGGCGGAGACCTATCAGAAGCTCCTCCGGGAGCTGGACGAGGTCCGGCGGCAGGTCAGCTCCGCCGCCGACGCCCGGGAGCGGGAGACTCTGGACTACTACACCATGTGGGTCCACCAGATCAAGACCCCCATCGCCGCCATGGGGCTGCTGCTCCAGGGGGATGAGACGGACCGGGGGCGGGAGCTGCGCGCGGAGCTGTTCCGCGTCCAGCAGTATGTGGAGTTGGTGCTCAGCTACCTCCGCCTGGGGTCGGATTCCACCGACTATGTGATCCGGGAGCAGGACCTGGACGACATCCTCCGCCAGGCGGCCCGGAAGTACGCCGCCCTCTTCATCCGGGGAAAGGTGTCCCTGGACCTGCGGCCCACGGGGCTGCAGGTCCTCACCGACGAGAAGTGGCTGCAGCTGGCAGTGGAGCAGGTACTGTCCAACGCGGTGAAGTATGCCCCTGGCGGCCATGTGAAAGTCTACGCCCGGGACAGCCGCCTCATCATCGAGGACGACGGCGTGGGCATCGCCCGGGAGGATCTGCCGAGGATCTTTGAGCGGGGCTTTACCGGCTGCAACGGCCGTATGGACAAGCGCTCCACCGGCATCGGATTGTACCTCTGCCGGGAGATCTGCCGCCGGCTGGGCCACACCATCACGGCGGAGTCGGAGGTGGGCCGGGGCACCCGGGTCATCATCGGCCTGGAGCGGCCTCTCCTGGAAGTGGAGTAACAAGAAACGTGCCGTGGAGCTCTTGCTCCACGGCACGTTTTTGAGAAAATTCTGTATCTCACTGGTATTTCCGGCCCACCACATAGATGGGGACAAACAGCCCGCCGAACAGGATGCCCATGCAGAGGATCATCAGCGCCGTAAACGCCAACTCCTCGCTGGCCAGCAGGCCGCAGGCCCGACGGGCCAGGAGGTACACCGGGGCATAGAGGAGCATCATGGCTACGGACCAGGCACGGATGGCTCTGAGGATGTGGGGCCAGTTGCTGTTGTTGAAGGAAACGCCGGGGACGTTCATCCGGAAGGGCCCGTCGCTGTAGAAGTTGATCCTGTTCTCGTCGTAGAAGGCGGGGAGCCGCTCTTTGGCAAAGAAACAGGCGTAGAGGCCGAAAACAGCGGCCAGCAGCAGGGGCGTCAGCAGCATGGATACAAAATCGTCCGCCAGGAAGTCTGTGGCCCTCCACAGGAGCAGCAGCTCCGCCGCCGACACCAGAACGCCCAGGGCGTACCGCAGGCCCCAGCGGCGGCGACTCTCCCGCCGCGCCTCCTGCTCTGAGGCGGTGAGGCGGAGGGCCCCGGACACCAGAGCATCCGCCTCCCGGACCGTCAGCGGCGTCTCCGCCGGGATACGCTCCCCTCTGAGAAGCTCCGATATGGTCACGCCCATCAGGTCCGCCAGGGGCTGGAGCAGGGCCACGTCCGGCAGGCTCAGCCCCCGCTCCCACTTGCTCACCGCCTTGTCGGATACGAAGAGCCGCTCTGCCAGATCCCTCTGGGTCATACCATTTTCCTTCCGCAGCTGGGACAAAAACGCGCCGAATGCTTCCTTGTTGATCTCATACATCGTCCGGCACCTCCTTGCCTTTCAGCTTACACCATGCCAAGGAGTTTCCGCAACCGACCAGCGGTAGAGTCCTGCATTTGCAGGGGTTTTCCGTCAGCCCAGGTAGGAGATCAGAAGACCCAGGGTGTTCTCCACGCCCTTCTTGTGGCTGCGCTCGTAGCCGTGGGAGGCGTAGACGCCGGAGCCGATGAGGCCGTGGCGGCAGTCATAGCCCGCCCGGAGGGCCGCCTCGGCGTCGGAGCCGTAGTGGGGGTACACGTCCACGGCAAAGTCCAGATCCGCCTTCTGGGCGGCGTTCACCAGGCCGGTGACCACGTCGTAGTGGTAGGGGCCGCCGGAGTCCTTGGCGCAGATGGACACCTGGGTCTCCTTGCAGTCCAGGCCGTCGCCCACGCAGCCCATGTCCACCGCCAGGATCTCCGTCACGTCGGCGGGGACGGAGCCGGCGCCGCCGTGGCCCACCTCCTCGAATACGGTGATGTGCTGGTAGATCTTCCGGGCGGGCCTGGCCTCGCTCTCCTTCAGATGCCGGGCGTAACCCAGAAGAATGGCCACGCTGAGCTTGTCGTCCAGAAAGCGGCTCTTGATGAAGCCCGACTCCGTCACAACCGTGCGGGGATCGAAGGCTGCGATATCCCCCGGCAGGATGCCCAGAGCCAGGGCGTCGGCCTTGCTCTCCACCAGCTCGTCCAGCACCACCTCCATCACGTCGTAGGAGCGGGCGGTGGTGTTGTAGCTGCCGTTGACATGGATGGAGGCGTTTTTCATCTGGAAGGTGCCGGTGTAGACCTTGCCGCTGCGGGTATAGACCCGGCAGTTCTCCGCCTCGCCGTTGTTGGGGTTCATGCCCCCCAGGGGGCTGAGGGTCAGACGGCCCTTCTCGTTGATGGAACAGACCATGCCGCCCAGGGTGTCCATGTGGGCCTGGAGGAGGATGGGGGCCTCCTCCGGCTTGCCGGAGGCCTGCCCGTTGCCCTCGTTGACGCACACCAGGATGCCGCCCTTGGTGGTGAGGACGGGGTCGTAGCCCAGCCTGCGGTACTCGCCCATCACGTACTCCGCCGCCCGGGCGGTGAAGCCGGTGGGGCTGTCGATGGAGAGGACCTTTACCGCCTGCTCCACCATATAATCCGTCAGATTGCTCATATTGATCCCTCATTTCTATAGCATATCGCCGGATAAACCGGGACGATCTTGATACCCCTATCATACAGGCCCCGCCTCCGGCCTGTCAATGGCTTTTGTCCCGGGGCCGGGGGAAAGATGGAGAAAACCGTCTGGATGCCGAAGCTTACAGAAACGTAAGGTTGGAGGACGGATTGTAAGGTAAATCGATGGCTGGGGCCCCTCCGGCGGGGTATAATGACCTTGTCAGAAGGATCCCAAGGAGGAATGAATATGCCGATCCTGCAAGTGAATGATTTGAAAAAGACCTATACCACCCGCTTCGGCGGCCAGCAGGTCCACGCGCTGACGAGGGTGAACTTTTCCGTGGAGGCCGGGGAGTACGTGGCCATCATGGGGGAGTCCGGCTCCGGCAAGACCACCCTGCTGAATATTCTGGCGGCTCTGGATAAGCCCACCAGCGGCAGGGTGCTGCTGGACGGGAAGGACATCGTGACCATCCGGGAGAAGGACATCGCCGCCTTCCGCCGGGACCACCTGGGCTTCGTGTTTCAGGACTTCAACCTCCTGGACACCTTCTCCGTCCGGGACAACATCCTGCTGCCCCTGGTGCTGGCGGGGCGGACCTACCCGGAGATGGAGCGGCGGCTGAAGCCTCTGGCCAGCCATCTGGGCATCGAGGAGCTGCTGGGCAAGTACCCCTACGAGATCTCCGGCGGCCAGCAGCAGCGGGTGGCGGTGGCCCGGGCCCTCATCACCGAGCCCCGGATCGTCCTGGCCGACGAGCCCACCGGGGCCCTGGACTCCAAGGCCACCGACAGCCTGCTGCGGCTGTTCAGCCAGCTCAACGCCGAGGGCCAGACCATCCTCATGGTCACCCACAGCACCAAGGCCGCTAGCCACGCCGGGCGGGTGCTGTTCATCCGGGACGGCGAGGTGTTCCACCAGATCTACCGGGGGATGAGCACCCCGGAGGAGATGTACCAGAAGATATCCGACACCCTGACCCTGCTGGCGGCCGGAGGTGAGGGCCGTGCGTAAGAGCCTCTATCCCCGGCTGGCGGCCCAGAGCATCCGGCTCAACCGCCGGTTCTTTGTGCCCTACATCCTCTCCCTGATGGGCAATGTGGCAGCCTTCTACATCATGTCCGCCCTGGTCACCGACCCGGGCGTAGCGGACATGACCCCCGGCCGCTCCAACGGCTACTACTACGTCCAGATGATGATGACCATGGGCATGTTCGTGGCCTTCGTCTTCTCGGTTATTTTCGTGTTCTACATCAACGGCTTCCTCATGAAGCAGCGCAAGCGGGAGCTGGGCCTGTACAACATCCTGGGCATGGGCAAGAGCCACATCGCCGCCCTGATGCTGCTGGAGGGCCTGTACGTGGGCGTCATGGGCATCGGCGGAGGCCTGGCGGTGGGGCTGCTGCTCCACAAGCTGGTGACGCTGCTGCTGTACCGGGCCCTGGACTTCGCGGTGCCGCTGGGCTTCTACATCTCCTGGTCGGGTCTTGCGGAGACGGCGGTCCTCTTTGCGGGGCTCATCGCCGCCACGGTGCTGGTGAATCTGGTGAAGATCCGGGTGTCCCGGCCCATCGAGCTGCTCCGGGGCGGCAATGTGGGGGAGCGGGAGCCCAGGACCCGGTGGCTGCTGACGCTGATGGGCATTCTGACCCTGGGGAGCGGCTACGTTATTGCCGTCAGGACCCGCAGCGGCGTGGAGGCCATCGTGCTCTACTTCCTGGCGGTGTTCCTGGTGATCATCGGCACCTACTGCCTCTTCACCGCCGTCAGCGTCTTTGTCCTCAAGGCCCTGCGCCGCAACAAGCGGTTCTACTACCGCACCGGCCCCTTCATCAGCGTATCCGGCATGCTCTACCGCATGAAGCAGAACGCCGTGGGCCTGGCCAACATCTGTATCCTCTGCACCATGGTGATGGTGATGATCTCCGGCACGCTGTCCCTGTGGCTGGGGACGGAGGATATCCTGAAGGCCGTGTATCCCAGCGACCTCCAGATCCGGGTGAGATACGACCCCGACGCGGAGGGGACGGCCTTCGACCCGGAGCTGCTGCTGGCGGACGCCGAGGCGTATATCAACGGCGAGGGCGTGGCCGTCACCTCCCAGCGGACCGTCGACACCCTGAGCTTCGGCGTGGGCATGGACAGCGACGGGGTGCTGCACACCAACACCCAGCTGGAGGGCCTGGTCACGGTCTACAATGTGGACGTAATCACCGCCCGGGCCTACAAGGCCATCACCGGGGAGGCGCTGTATCTCCAGCCCGACGAGGCGGCAGCCTACGGCGCCGGCGGCGAGGTCCTGGTGTTCTGCTGGGACGACCGGGAGACCGGGGAGGAGAAGTACCCCGCCACGGCCCTCCATGTGGTGCGGCAGCTGGAGAGCAGCCCCTGGGCCTCGGTCCAGATCTCCAACCAGCTGTGCCTGGTGGTAGCGGACGAGAGCGTCCTCGCGGAGCTCTATGAGGCCCAGCGGGCGGCCTACGGGGCGGATAACGCCTCCGCCATGATCTGGTACGCCTACCTGGACCTGGACTGCTCCGACGAGGAGACGGAGCGGCTCAGCGAGGACTACTGGAAGGGCGACAAGAGGGACTACGGCGGAGGGGGCTGGGAGTCCATGAGCTGGAGCTCCAGCGCCCAGGGCCGGTGGAATTTCTACGGCCTCGCCGGCGGCTTTTTGTTCCTGGGGCTGTTCCTGGGCTTCATCTTCCTGATGGCCACGGTGCTCATCATCTACTACAAGCAGATCAGCGAGGGGTATGAGGACAAGCGCCGGTTTGAGATCATGCAGAAGGTGGGGCTCAGCCGGGAGGAGGTCCGCGCCGCCATCCGCAGCCAGGTGCTAATGG
>CALWYI010000116.1 GCA_944385715.1 uncultured Oscillospiraceae bacterium
GTGCTGCGGCGGGACCCGGTGTTCATCGTGGACGGGGGCCACAACCCCCACGGCATCCGGGCCACGGCGGAGAGCCTCCAGCGGCTGTTTCCGGGGAAGAAGTTCACCTTCGTCACCGGCGTTATGGCGGACAAGGACGTGGAGTCCATCCTGGGCCTCATCGTCCCCCTGGCGGACCAGTTCTTCACCGTCCGCCCCGACAACCCCCGGGCCATGTCCGCCCAGGAGCTGGCGGAGCGGATCCGGGCCATGGGCGCCAAGGCCACGCCCTGCGAGAGCGTGGCTGACGGCGTGGCCCGGGCCGTGGAGGCCGAGGGTAAGGACGGCGTAGCCTGCGCCCTGGGCTCCCTCTACATGAGCGGCGACGTCCGCGCCTGCTTCCAGTAAAGAAAATCGCCCCTGGCAAGGGGCGATTTTCTTTTCCAAGGCCGGACGGAGCGCTGTTCCGGCAAATTCAGATAAGGAGAACACCCCATGAGCTTTACCTACAAGGGCCTGGAGGCCACCTACACCCGCCATCGTATCACCGATGAGGAGCTGGACCGGCAGCTGGAGCGGCTGCGGCAGCAGACCCCCCGGGTCATCCCGGTCACCGACCGGGCCGCTGAACGCGGCGACACCGTGGAGCTGGACTACGCCGGCTTCTGCGGCGGGGAGCAGTTCGCCGGGGGCACTGCGGAGCACCAGACCCTGGTGCTGGGCAGCGGGACCTTTATCCCCGGCTTCGAGGAGCAGCTCATAGGCTGCCGCCCCGGGGACAAGGTCACCGTGAAGGTCACCTTCCCCCAGCAGTACCACGCCCAGGAGCTGGCGGGAAAGGCGGCGGAGTTCCGCTGCACCATCCACGCCATCACCCAGCAGAGCCTCTACGAGCTGGGGGACGAGTTTGCCCAGGCCCTGGGCCTCGACACCCTGGAGGCCCTGCGGCAGGACCTCCGCTCCAGCCTCCAGGACTACGCCGACCAGCGGGGCCAGATCGACCTGGAGGATCGGCTGATGCGGCAGGCCGCCGCCACATTGGACCTCCAGCCCACCGAGGCGGAGCTGGACAAGGCGGTGGAGGAGCAGATGGAGACCCTGCGGACCCAGCTGGCCCAGCAGGGCCTGACCCTGGAGATGTACAGCCGGTTCACCGGGAAGAGCGAGGCGGAGCTCCGGGAGGATGCCCGCCCCGAGGCCCTGCAGATACTGAAGATCCAGGCGGCGGTGGAGGAGATCGCCCGGCTGGAGGGGGTGGAGGTGACGGAACAGGACGTGGCCGACGCCCTGGCGGACATCTGCCGCCAGAACCACATCACCATGGAGCAGCTCCAGGCCGCCTACGACGCGGAATTTGCCGCCGCCGTGGCGCGCAGCGTCCGGACCCGGAAGGTGATGGCCTTGGTCAGAGAGGCCGCTCACGTCCGGGAGGAGGGCTGAACCGCCCGCAGGTTTCCCTTTCCGCCGGGGCCGGGGACCGCGGGGGAAGCCCCGCCGCCCTGCATCCGGAAAAGTACAGAAAAAAAGCCGGAAATTCTTGCTTGTTTTGCTAAATAGTGTTGACTTATCTTCGTGCGGGTGCTACAATATACCTGTTCCGTTAAATTATTAACGATGTGTGCCGAGAGTTGCGGACGATTGAAGCACGGCGCCGAACACTATAATACCTCCGAGGATGGTGAAAGGCTTCGGAGTATAAGGAGGACTACCATGGCAATCAATTTTACGGACGGCAAGTACGTAGACGAGAACGGCAGAGTCACCCTGGATCCCACCGTCTACAAGGACTGGCAGATCGCTGAGGAAGCGGAGAAGACCCTGCCCCCCGTGGAGTATTTCCGGGAGAAGCTGGGCCTGCTGCCTGACGAGATCATCCCCTACGGCAAGACCCCCAAGCTGGACTTCATCAAGATCATGAACCGCCTGAAGGACAAGCCCGACGGCAAATTCATCGAAGTGACTGCCATCACCCCCACCCCCCTGGGCGAGGGTAAGTCCACCACCTCCCTGGGCCTCATCGAGGGTCTGGGCAAGCTGGGCAAGAACGTGGGCGGCTGCCTGCGTCAGCCCTCCGGCGGCCCCACCATGAACGTCAAGGGTACCGCGGCCGGCGGCGGCAACGCCCTGCTGATGCCCATGACCGAGTTCTCCCTGGGCCTCACCGGCGACATCAACGACATCATGAACGCTCATAACCTGGCCATGGTGGCGCTCAACGCCCGCATGCAGCATGAGCGCAACTACAACGACGAGCAGCTGGCCAAGCGGGGCCTCAAGCGCCTGGACATCGACCCCAAGCGGGTGGAGATGGGCTGGGTCCTGGACTTCTGCGCCCAGGGCCTGCGCAACATCATCATCGGCATCGGCGGCCCCAAGGACGGCTACCTCATGGAGTCCAAGTTCGGTATCGCCGTGGGCTCCGAGCTGATGGCCATTCTGTCTGTGGCCCGTGACCTGCAGGATCTGCGGGACCGCATCGGCAAGATCGTGGTGGCCTACAGCCGCAGCGGCGAGCCCGTCACCACCGAGGATCTGGAAGTGGCCGGCGCCATGACCGCCTGGATGCGCAACACCATCAACCCCACCGTCTGCTACACCGTGGAGCATCAGCCCGTGCTGATCCACGCCGGCCCCTTCGCCAACATTGCCATCGGTCAGTCCTCCATCATCGGCGACCGTCTGGCCCTGAAGCTCTTCGACTACCACGTCACGGAGTCCGGCTTCGCCGCCGACATCGGCTTTGAGAAGTTCTGGAACGTGAAGGCCCGTCTCTCCGGCCTGACCCCCAACGTGTCCGTGCTGGTGGCCACCATCCGGGCCCTGAAGATGCACGGCGGCGGCCCCACCGTTATCGCCGGCCGTCCCCTGCCCACCGAGTACACCGAGGAGAACCTGGAGCTGCTGGAGAAGGGCTGCGAGAACCTGTTCCACCATGTGAACACCATCAAGAAGTCCGGCATCGTCCCCGTGGTGTGCATCAACCAGTTCTACACCGACACGGAGAATGAGATCGCGCTGATCCGCCGCCTGTGCAAGGAGCAGGGCGTGCGCTGCGCCCTGTCCAACCACTGGCGCTACGGCGGCGAGGGCGCCATCGAGCTGGCCGAGGTGGTTATGGACGCCTGCGAGGAGAAGAACGAGATCAAGTTCCTCTATCCTCTGGAGATGCCGCTGCGTCAGCGGGTGGAGCTCATCGCCAAGGAAGTCTACGGCGCCGACGGCGTGGATTGGGCTCCTCTGGCTGTGGAGAAGGCCAAGCGCTTCGAGAGCGATCCCAAGTACGCTGACTACTGCACCATGATGGTCAAGACCCACCTGTCCCTGAGCCACGAGCCCTCCTGGAAGGGCGTGCCCAAGGGCTGGCGGCTGCCCATCCGGGACATCCTGGAGTACGGCGGCGCCAAGTTCCTGTGCCCCATGGCCGGCACCATCTCCATGATGCCCGGCACCAGCTCCGATCCCGCCTACCGCCGGATCGACGTGGACACCGAGACCGGCAAGGTCTCCGGCCTGTTCTAAGACCATTTCTTCGAGCTAACCGGTACGTGTATCCCGGCGGCGGTTCCGCCGCCGGGATTTCTTTTTCCAAGGAGTATTTCTGATGGTCCCTGTGGTCATTCATATGCTGATCCCGGCGGAGAATCCCGCCCGGGCAGGTCAGGCCCTCAACATCCTACTGGTGACGGAAAACCCCACGGACCGCTCTTTCACCGCCCCGGTGACCTTCTGGGGCAGTCTGGGCGGCCCCTGGCGGCCCCTTCTCACGGAGGAGCGGGAATTTCCCGCCCGCAGCCATCCCCACCTCTATTTCACCATTCCCGCCCGGTGTCTCACTTCCGCCTTCTGGGAGGGACAGGAGGTGGAGGAGCTGGCCCTGGCGGCGGGGGAAACCGCTCCGGGCCCCGGTGAGAACGGCGTGCTGGTGTTTTTTGAATGACCGCTCTTACTATAATCAATTAAGGAGATCGACTATGGATTTCGCCAACGCTTCCTGCACGGAATTTGTCACCGTCCTGGCCTCCAACGCCCCGGTTCCCGGCGGCGGCGGCGCCTCCGCCCTGGTGGCCGCCATCGGCACCGCCCTGGGCAACATGGTGGGCTCCCTCACTGTGGGCAAGAAGAAGTACGCCGACGTGGAGGCGGAGATCATCGCCCTGAAGGCCAAGTGCGACGGCCTTCAGAAGGAGCTGCTGGACCAGATCGCCGCCGACGCCAAGGGCTTTGAGCCTCTGGCCAAGGCCTACGGCATCCCCAAGGACGACCCCAACCGGGATCAGATCCTGGAGGAGGCCACCATCGTGGCCTGCCAGGTGCCTATGAAGATCATGGAGCTGTGCTGCGAGGCCATCGAGGCCATCGCCGTATTTGCCGCCAAGGGCAGCCGCCTGGCGGTCAGCGACGCCGGCTGCGGCGCCGTGTGCGTCAAGGGCGCCCTCCAGGCCGCCTCCCTCAACGTGTTCATCAACACCAAGACCCTGAAGAACCGGGAGGCCGCCGAGGAGATGAACCGCAAGTGCCTGGGCATGCTGGACAAGTACTGCGCCATGGCCGACCAGATCTTTGAGACGGTAAAGGCCGGCTTCTTCGCCTGATGCCCGTCTCCCCGTGAAAAATAATGTGAGGTAGAGAACATGGCTAAGCTGCTGTTAGGAAAAGAAGTCAATGAGAAGCTCAACGCCCGGATCATCGCCCAGTGTGAGGCCCTGAAGGCCCGGGGCATCCAGCCCACCCTGGGCATCGTCCGCTGCGGCGAGCGGCCCGACGACCTCAGCTACGAGCGGGGCGCCACCAAGCGGGCGGAGACCCTGGGCGTGGCCGTGGAGAAGTTCCTGCTGCCGGAGGACGTGAGCAAGGAGGAGCTTCTGAGGACCATCGATGAGATCAACGCCAACGACAAGATCCACGGCGTTCTCCTGTTCCGGCCCCTGCCCAAGCATCTGAAGGCGGACCAGGACGAGATCTGCAACCGTCTGGACCCCCGGAAGGACGTGGACGGCATGACCGACGGCTCCAACGCCGGCGTGTTCATGGGCAAGGAGCTGGGCTTCGCCCCCTGCACCCCCGCCGCCTGCATGGAGATCCTGGACTACTACGGCATCGACTGCACCGGCAAGAAGGCGGTGGTCATCGGCCGGAGCCTGGTAGTGGGCAAGCCCGCCGCCATGATGCTCCTGGGCAAGAACGCCACCGTCACCGTCTGCCACACCCGCACCAAGGACGTGCCCGCCGTGGCCCGTGAGGCGGATATCCTGATCTCCGCCGCCGGCGTACTGAACAGTCTCACCAAGGACTATGTCCGCCCCGGCCAGATCGTGGTGGACGTGTCCATCAACTGGGACAGCGAGAAGATCAATTCCAAGGGCGGCAAGGGCGCCATCGCCGGCGACGCCGTCTTTGAGGAGGTGGAGCCCATCGTGGAGGCCATCACCCCCGTGCCCGGCGGCGTGGGCGCCGTCACCACCAGCGTCCTCATCGGCCATGTGGTGGAGGCCGCCCAGCGCAGCGCCAAATAACAGCCCCTATTCTATTTCCCGTGTTCGCAAGGAGGATCGTATCATGAATCTGTTTACCGCGGCGGAGACCACCGCCAATTATGCCAGCGCCGGAGCCGCCAAGGCCAAGCTCCCCATTGCCAAGATGCTGCTGCTGGGCATCCTGGCGGGCTTCCTCATCGGCTTCCCCTCCTGCGTGACCAACATGGCCACCTACGCCCTGGACAACAACAGCACCATCCGCATGGTCTCCGGCCTTCTGTTCGCCTTCGGCCTGGGCATGGTGGTGGTCACCGGGGCGGAGCTCTTTACCGGCAACACCCTCATCACCATCAGCGTTCTCGATAAGAAGGCCACCCTGGCGGGCATGCTCCGCAACTGGGTCTTCGTGTACATCGGCAACTTCATCGGCTCCATGGTCCTCTCCTTCATCTGCGCCCAGTTCGGCTGGCTCAGCGCCGGCGGCAACGCCCTGGCC
>CALWYI010000117.1 GCA_944385715.1 uncultured Oscillospiraceae bacterium
GGATAATAGCGATGTGGCGGGGCAGACGGCTAAAATCCACCTGCCCCGCCGTATCATCGCGCTTTTTCCAAAAAGCAAACTTCATGGTCACATCGCGCCGCCGCCGGCTCAGACCGCCAGCAGCTCCTTCTCCTTCTTCTCCAGCAGGGCGTCCAGCTCCTTGCACATGTCGTCGGTCATCTTCTGGATGTCCTTCTCGGCGATCTTCAGATCGTCCTCGGTGAGCTCGCCGTTCTTCTTCTGGGCCTTGAAGGTCTCCACGGCGTCCCGACGGATGTTGCGGATGGCCACCTTGCCGCCCTCGGCGTACTTGGCGATCTGCTTGACCAGCTCCTTGCGGCGCTCCTCCGTGAGCTGAGGGAAAGCCAGGCGGATGACGCGGCCGTCGTTCTGGGGATTGATGCCCAGGTCGGACTCCTGGATGGCCTTGCAGATCAGCTTCACCGCGGAGGCATCCCAGGGCTGGATGGTCAGGGTCCGGGGATCAGGGGAAGCGATGGAGGCAATCTGATGGATGGGAGTGGGGGTGCCGTAGTAGTCCACCATGATCCGGTCCAGCACGGCGGCGTTGGCCCGGCCCGCCCGAACGGCGGCAAAGTCCGCCGCCACGGAATCAATGGACTTTCTCATCTTATCCTCATAAACCTTATAATCGCTCTTATTCATCTGTCAGTCCTCCTTCACAATCGTTCCGATCTGCTCGCCCTTCAGGACCCGGATGATGTTATAGGGGTCCTTCAAAGCAAAGAGCAGAACCGGGATATGGTTATCCATGGAAAGGCTGGTGGCGGTGGAATCCATCACCGCCAGATGCTGGGCCAGCACATCGTCGTAGGTGATGCTGTCGTACTTCACAGCGGCGGGGTCCTTGTTGGGGTCCGCGCTGTACACGCCGTCCACGTTCTTGGCCAGCAATATCACGTCAGCGTTAATCTCCGCCGCCCGCAGCACCGCCGCCGTATCCGTGGAGAAGAAGGGGTTGCCGGTGCCGCAGCCGAAGATGACCACTCTCCCCTTCTCCAGGTGGCGGATGGCCCGGGAGCGGATGTAGGGCTCCGCCATGGCCCGCATCTCCACCGCCGTCTGGACCCGGACGGGCACGTCCTTCTGCTCCAGCACGTCCGCCAGAGCCAGGGCGTTCATCACCGTGGCCATCATGCCCATGTGGTCGGCCCGGGTGCGCTCCATCCGGCCGCCGCCGTCCTTGACGCCCCGCCAGAAGTTGCCGCCGCCCACCACGACGCCCACCTGGACGCCCATGGCCACCGCTTCCTTGATCACATCGCACACCTTGCCGATGACCGCAAAGTCCAGGCCGAAGTGCTTGTCGCCGGCCAGGGCCTCCCCGCTGATCTTCAGCAGGACCCGCTTGTATTTTGGTTCCTCCATAGGGCTCCCTCCATCTTATGTTCTGGGTCGGTACACTGTCCCTTATTCTAATATATTTTGCCTCTTTTGAAAAGTAGGAAATTGCAAATTTTTTATGACCGGAGGAGATTTCCGCCCCGCCCCTCTTGCACAGGCGGCCCTTCCGGCGTATACTGCAAAAAGCGCTTTTCCCACCGCAGAACACAGGGAACGATTTCACCCCCATTTGCGTCTTATAAAGCGTAATTCATTTGACAAAGGAGCTCAGTTATGAAAAAGATGTTCTGCCTGGTCCTGGCTGCCCTCACCCTGCTGCTGGCAGGCTGCGGCGTCTCCGACAAGGAGGTCAAGGACTCCATCCCCTCCATGATGATCCTGTCGGGGGACGTCCCCGCCCAGATCCCCGCCTACAGCTACTCCTGGACTGTCACCGACCGTCTCGGCAACAGCGCCAGCATGGCGGCCGACACCGCCCACCCCCTGGAGGCCCAGGAGGATCTCACCACCGTCACCCTCACCGCCGGAGGGGAGGTGTCGCTGTACTTCTCCAAGCTTCCCGACAGCGTCACCGTCACCTACTGGAGCGCCCAGGAGACCGACTACGAGAACGGCACCCAGCTTAGCACCACCTTCCTGGACGACGCCTTTCACTTCACCGCCCCGGAGACCCAGGGCCAGCAGGTCTACTCCGTCACCGCCCTCTGGAGCAGCTACGACGACGTCAGCGGCTCCGTGACCTACGCCTTCCGCACCGCCGCCTGAAGGGAAGATCCCGGTGATCCACCCCATCCGGCACAAAAACGCACCCTGCTGCGGCAGGGTGCGTTTTCTCATGTCTCTCAATCGGCGCTGCCGCCGACGGCGGCGTCCAGCAGGGCCCGGAGCTCCTCCAGGCCGTCCCCCCGCTCCGCGGAGAAGGGCACCAGCCGGTCCCCCTCCCCCAGGCCCAGGGTCTCCCGGATCCGGGCGAGGTTGGGCGCCACCTCGGACTTCTTCAGCTTGTCCAGCTTATTGGCCACCACCACCACCGGACAGCCGGTGTCAAAAAACCAGTTGGCCATGGTCACGTCGTCGGCGGTGGGCTTATGGCGGGCGTCCACGATCATCACCCCCAGGTCGATGAGGCCGGAGGCGAAGTAGCGCTCCATCAGCGCCCCCCAGCGGTCCCGCTCCGCCTTGGATACCCGGGCGTAGCCATAGCCGGGGAGATCCACCAGATAGGCGGTCTCCCCCAGGGCGAAGTAGTTGATCTGGGTGGTCTTGCCCGGCGAGGCCCCCACCCGGGCCAGATTCTTCCGGCCGGTGAGGCGGTTGATCACCGAGCTCTTGCCCACGTTGGACCGGCCCGCGAAGGCCAGCTGTTTGCGCCCGTCCCGCAGAAACGCGGCGGGCGAGGCGGCGGAGAGCACAAATTCCGCCTTCTGATACGGGATGGCCACAGGTCATCTCCTCCTGATTCCTTTATCCTGCCCAATATCCGACCGCACACAGCCGGTTATTGATGCAAGGGATATTCCTTTACAGTCGCTTCCGGCGGGACGAAAGCGGTCACAATCTCCCCGCCGTCGCTCTTCTCCGGCGCCGGCTCCCGGCCGTCCGCGATCTCTCTGGGGAGCAGGGCCTCCGCCAGGACGGTGTCCACCGTCTCCGCCGGGACAAAGTGCAGCGCGTCCCGAACCACCGGGTCGATCTCCACCAGATCCTGCTGGTTGTCCCGGGGGATGATCACCGTGCGGATGCCATTTCTCTTGGCGGCCATGGTCTTCTCCTTCAGGCCGCCGATGGCCAGCACCCGGCCCCGGAGGGTCACCTCGCCGGTCATGGCCACGTCGCTGCGGACCCGGGCACCGGTGAGGGCGGACACCACGGCGGTGGTGATGGCCACGCCGGCGGAGGGGCCGTCCTTGGGTACCGCCCCCTCGGGGAAGTGGATGTGGATATCCCGGTTCTTGTAGAAGTCGGGGTCGATGCCCAGCTGGGCCGCCCGGCTGCGGATGCAGCTGATAGCGGCGTGGGCCGACTCCTTCATCACATCGCCCAGGTTGCCGGTGAGCTCCAGCTTGCCGGAGCCCTCCATGACGTTGACCTCCACCTCCAGCAGCTCGCCGCCCACCTCGGTCCAGGCCAGGCCATTGACCACGCCCACCGGGTCCTTATCCAGCACCGGCGGCAGGAAGCGGCGGGGCCCCAGGAGCTCCTCCAGGTCTTTTTCTGTGATGGTAACGCGCTTTACAGTCTTTGATGCCAGCCGCATTGCCGCCTTCCGGCACAGCTTACCCAGGGTCCGCTCCAGGGTGCGGACGCCGGACTCCTTGGTGTAGCCGGCGATGACGGCCCGGATGGCGTCGTCGCTGACGCGGAGGGCGGTCTTGGCGACGCCGTGCTCCTTCATCTGCTTGGGCAGGAGGTAACGCCGGGCGATCTGCAGCTTCTCCTCGTCGGTGTAGCTGGTGAGCTCGATGACCTCCATCCGGTCCAGCAGGGGCCGGGGGATGGTGGCGGTGGTGTTGGCGGTGGTGATGAACATCACCTTGCTGAGGTCCAGGGGGATCTCCAGGAAGTGGTCCCGGAAGGCGTAGTTCTGCTCGCTGTCCAGCACCTCCAGCATGGCGGAGGCCGGGTCCCCCCGGTAGTCGTTGCCCATCTTGTCGATCTCATCCAGCAGCAGCAGCGGGTTCATGCTGCCGCTCTGGCTGATGGCCGCCACAATGCGGCCGGGCATGGCGCCGATATAGGTCTTCCGGTGGCCCCGGATGTCCGCCTCGTCCCGTACGCCGCCCAGGCTCAGCCGGGCCAGCTTCCGGTTCAAGGCCTTGGCCACGGAGATGGCGATGGAGGTCTTGCCCACCCCCGGAGGGCCCACCAGGCAGATGATCTGCCCCTTGGCCTCCGGGTTCAGCTGCCGCACGGCGATAAACTCCAGGATCCGCTCCTTCACCTTCTCCAGGCCGAAGTGGTCGTGGTCCAGGATCTTCCGGGCGGCGGCCACGCTGGGCCGCTCCTTGGTCTCCACGCCCCAGGGCATCTCCAGGCAGGTGTCCAGGTAGTTGCGGATCACCGCCCCCTCGGCGCTGCCGAAGGGCTGCTTGGCCAGGCGGTCCACCTCCTTGAGGAGCTTCTTCTCAATCTCCTCCCCCAGGTTCCGCTCCTGGATCTTCTGGCGGTACTCGTTGAGCTCCCCGTCGTCGTCCTCCCCCAGCTCCCGCTGGAGCAGGCGGATCTGCTCCCGGATGATGTGGTCCTTCTGGACCTCCCCCATCTGCTGGCGGATCTTGCCCTCCAGCTCCTGCTCATAGCCCAGGACCTCGGTCTCCCGGGCCAACAGCTCGTTGACCTTCCGCAGCCGGAGGACCGGCCGCTCCTCCTCCAGGATCAGCTGGCGGTCCTGGTGGCGCAGCACGATGTTCTGGGCGATGTAGTCCGCCAGATGGCCGGGGTCCCGGTCGTCCATCACCGCGGCGGCAATGTCCTCGCTCATCCGGGTGGCCAGGGCGGCATACTCGCTGAAATTGGTGTAGGTCTGGCGCAGCAGGGCCTCCAGCTGGAAGTCGGAGATCCGGCTTCTGAACTCCTTCACCGGCTCCACGTTGCCCTGGAGGTAGGGCTCCGTCTGCCACAGGCGGCGCAGCCGGGCCCGGCTGCGGCCCTCCATCATCACCCGCACGGCCGTCTCACTGATCCGCAGGATCTGCCGGATCACCGAGATGGTGCCCATGGAGTAGAGGTCCTTCTCCCCGGGCAGGGGGACGTTGATCTCCCGCTGGGCCACCAGAAAGATCTGCTGGTCGCTCTCCATGGCCCGCTCCAGGGCCCGGATGGAGATCTCACGCTCCACGTCAAAGGTGAGAAGGCAGTTGGGGAATATGGTCAGGCCCCGCAGGGCCAGCACCGGCATATTCATCGCTGTATTTTCCATATGTAGGGTCTCCTTTCCCCGGCGAGAGGCCGGAGGATGCCGGCGTCTCGCCGCCGGCAGGATATTCCATCCTGATAAGGGCAAAGGGGGGCAAAGCCGCCCCCCTCTGCGATATTCTCGTCTCCTGTCACACACACCCGTCAGGAGGCGTGGCCTGTCACCGACGACGGCCCGAGCGCGCGCTCCCCGCCGCCGCGGATGATCTCCGGACCGCACTCCCCCCGGACGCACTCCGGCGTCACCACCACCTTCTCCACGGTGGGGTCGGAGGGGATGTCGAACATGATCTTGGTGAGGATCCCCTCCATGACGGCCCGGAGGCCCCGGGCGCCGATGTTGCGCTCGATGGCCTTGTCGGCCACCGCCTCCAGGGCACCCTCCTCGAACACCAGCTCCACGCCGTCGTACTCCAGCAGCTTCTGATACTGCTTGACCAGGGCGTTCTTGGGCTCCGTCAGGATGCGAACCAGGTCCTCCCGCTTCAGGGAGTCCAGGGGCGCGATCACCGGCAGGCGGCCCACCAGCTCCGGGATGATGCCGAACTTCAGCAGGTCGTGGGGCTGGACCGCCTCCAGGATCAGACCC
>CALWYI010000118.1 GCA_944385715.1 uncultured Oscillospiraceae bacterium
CCAGGGACTGGAACAGGGCCACCAGGAGATAGGCCGCAGCGATCACCGGCAGGGTCAGCATCATGATCCGCAGGTAGCGGGCCAGCTGTGCGCTCTCCCCGCCGCCGCCCTCCCACAGGGAGGCGGCCCAGGGGGTGAAGGTGGCGGCCACGCCCAGGGCGGCGGCCAGGAGGCTGAGAAGGACAGTGATGGTGAGGAGGTTGTCGGCGGCGGCGTAGCCCTCCCGCCGGTCCCGGCGGAGCCGGGGCGTGAGAATGGGCACAGCGGCAACGCAGAGGGCGTAAGCCGCTGTAGTGAAGAGGTAGATGGAGTGGTTGTTGGCGATGGTGTAGAGGTCGGCGGCGGCCTGGGTGCCGAAGGCCCTGGCCTGGAGAGCCTCCCGGACGATGCCCAGCACCTTGGCCAGCAGGGTCACCAGAGCCACCGCGCTGATGAGATTGAGGGTCTGATTTCGTTTCACTTTGACTGCTCCATGATGTCGCGGATCAGTTCCTCGTTGCGGTCCAGCTTGGCGATGAGGCTGTCCACACACAGGGCCACGGTCTGCCGGATCTCCTCCCGGCGGGCCATGGTCTCCCGGAAGGCGGCCTGGAACTTCTCCAGACTGAACTCCTCCACGCTGCAGAGGGTGGGCTGCTGGATGGAGGAGAGGAAGGAGTCCACCTTGGGGTCGTAGGAGATGCCGATCATGGGCACCCCCATGACGGCGGCGTAGATGAGGGAGTGGAGGCGGACCCCCACGAGAACATCCATGCAGCCGATGATGGACAGGGTCTCCTCGGAGAGGTACTTCTGCCGCAGGCAGCCAGCCTGGCCCTCCAGCTGGTGGGCGATGGCCTGACACACCCCCAGGTCCTCACTGTGGAAGAAGGGGATGAGCACCGACTCCGCGCCGTACTCCTCCCGGAGCCAGTGGATGGACTTCTCAATCTCCCGGAGGAAGATGGGGTCCCGGCGGCGGGCCTTCACGGCCCAGCCCACGGTGAGGACCCCCTCCTTCCGGGGACAGCCCTCCCGCTCCAGGATGGAGAGCCCCAGGGCCGGGTCCGCCTTCTTCACCCGGATCACCGGGTCGGCGGTGACGTGGATCAGGTACTCAGGCACGCCGATCTCCAGCAGCAGGTCCCGGCTCCGGGCGTCCCGGACCACGATGCCGCTGGTCCGCCGCAGGGCGGAGGCGGTGAGGCGGCGGTTCCGGGGGTTGGAGATGGGGCCGATGCCCTGGCTGTAGATGAAGGTCTTCTTGCCCATGAGCTGGGCCAGGCGGAGGATGAAGAGGTAGTAGAGGATGCTGCGGGCGGAGGTGGCATCCTGGAGGAGGCTGCCGCCGCCGGAGAGCAGCAGGTCGCAGCGGAGGACGGAGCGGAAGATGTCCCACAGGGACATCCGGCGGGCGGCCTTGACGCCGTACTTGGCGCTGGTCTGGGCCGGGTCGTGGGAGAGGACCGTGATGTCGATGCCCGGGAGCTTTTCCCGGAGGTTGTCGATGACGGTGCGCAGGATGGATTCATCGCCGATATTGTTGAAGCCGTAGTAGCCCGATATCAGTATGTTGTACATGTTACTTCCGTTCCGTCTCCACATATTTTTTCAGATGCTTCCCGTAAAACTTGTACAGGAGGTCGAAGCAGAGGATCATCACACAGCCGATGACGATGCCGAAGAGGAGGGAGTAGCCGGTGCGGATGAAGCCCAGGTACAGAGGCGTGTGGATGTGCATGAAGGTGTTGCAGATGCTGGTGAGGCCGATGGTGCCGGCAAGGCCGAAGAGGGCGGTCCAGAAGGGGAGGCGGCGCACGGCGCAGTAGACCGCCAGCATGATGCCGGGGAAGGCCACCAGGAACTCCTTGGTCCGGGGCCGGGCCAGCAGCAGGTTCTCTAGGTCGTTGCGGAACATGATCTCCAGGGTGGAGATGGACACGTCGCTCTCATGGCCGGTGCGGGCCAGGTAGTAGTAGCCGCACAGCCCCACCACCGCCAGCAGCACCAGGGACCACACGGGGATGTTCCACTTCATGGCGGCGACGATGTCCCGGAGGTCCAGGGTGTCGGCGGAGCGGTCCTTCTGGAAGAGACCGTAGTAGGACACGAAGAGCAGGCAGAAGAAGGCCAGGGGCAGCAGCTGGGCGGCCTTGACGCCCCGGAAGATCCCCAGCTCCAGCATAAAATCGGTGGAGGAGAGGGGGGCGGCGGTCATCATGGCCCCTGCCAGGGAGATGGCGGCGGCGCCCAGGAGCACCCAGATGCACCGGGGGAGGATCTTCCCCAGGGGGGCGTCCTCCGGCAGCTGCTGTCCGCCCCGCTTGGCGGCGCGGAGGAAGAACACGGCGGCAAGGCAGGCGAACACCACGGCGCTGGCGAAGCTGGCCAGCAGCCGGAACAGGTTGGGCAGCACCAGCCAGGCTCCGCACACGCACACCGCTGCGGCCCCCGCCAGCAGATAGGTCCACTTCTTCTTCATGGGCAGGAAGGTGGCGGGCAGCAGGGCCCCGCCGATACCGGCTCCCAGGCCCAGGATCAGCATGACCAGGGAGGGGATCTGGTAGTTGTCCATGACGGAGGCCTGCCCCATGGAGATGCCGTGGGCTGTCAGGCGGTCGTTGAGGCTCTCGAAGAGATCCCGGTAGACCTCCACGTCGGTGATATAGGCGAAGCTGTTGTCGGTCTGCTTGACGGGCTTGAAGTAGATCACCCGGATGTTCCGCTCCACGATGGCACGGAAGAGGGTGTTCTCCACCTCCTCGGCGCCCTCGTAGCCGTAGTAGGCGTAGCGGTACTGGATGTAGTCCCAGACAGAGAATACCCGCACTGCGTTGTAGTCGGTGGCGGCGGTGATGGTGTCCACCCCGGACTGGAGGATGTTCTCCCGCTGGACGTTGGTCTCGATGAGGCCCAGGGTGATGTCGTTGTCCTCAATGTAGGAGAGGGCGAAGTTGTCCTCGTCGTCGAAACCGATGACCGCCTCGCCGCCGGCGATGATGTAGGTGGGCTCGATGCCGTAGCGCTCGTAGCCTGCCACCACGGCCTGGGCGTAGCGGGTGTCATTGTGGCCGTCGTAGCAGATGGTCCGGGGAACGATCTCCATGCCCAGGGACTGGATGGTGTCCACCTTGCCGGGCATGAGACCCAGGGAGATGTACATGAGGGTGGAGGCTACGATCTCGTTGCGCTCGGTGAAGCCCTTTTTAAAGGTATCCACGTAGCTGAAATCGGAGAGATAGAGGGTGTCGTTGACCTCCCCGTTGAGGAGGATATAGGCCTCCTCCCCCAGGTCCACCATTACCACGTCCTCCGGGTGGAAGCGCTGCTCCACCGCGTCGGTGACAAAGGCGGTGGCCTCCTGGCCGGAGGTCTCCACCACCACGTCGAAGCGGTCATAGCCGTAGTCTGTGACGGCGGTGACGAAGGCCTCGGGGTAGCTGTCCCGCCAGTCCGCGTCCTGCATCACCGCGTCCATCATGGTGGCGGTGACGGAGAGGGGGGAGCTCTCCATGAGGGAGCTGAGGCTCTCCTCGGTGAGGCCCACCCGGGTGATGCCCATGTCCCGGAACTGCTCCAGCCACCAGCCGATGTCCTCCTCGCTCTGCTGGGCCAGCAGTTCCAGCTCGTTGTAGTCCAGGATCACGTCATAGGTCTTGTTTTCCGATTCGATCTGCCAGCGGCGGGCGATGACCGTCAGGCTCACCAGAACGGTGACAGCCAGCAGGGCCAGCAGGATGCGGTTTGCTTTGGTAAATGATTTCATGCTCTGTCTGCTCCTATCGTTGAAGTGCTTTTGCGCTGTGAGATCAGGGGTGGGAACGGCGGAAGGCGAGGTACCCCTCCAGGATCAGCGCCGCCGCCACGCTGTCCACCACGGTCTTTCTCTTCTTCGCGTTCTTTCCGGCGCTCTGAAGGATATTGTGGGCGTCGATGGTGGTCCGCCGCTCGTCCCAGAGGGTCACCGGCAGAGCGAAGCGCTGCCGGAGCACCTGTTCCAGGGCCTCCGCCTTTTCCGCCCGGGGGCCCAGGGTGCCGTCCATGTTTTTCGGGTAGCCCAGTACCAGCTCCTCCACGCCGTACTCCCGGATCAGCTCCGCCAGGCGGGTGAGGACCTCCTCCTGGCGGCGGGTGTGGATGGTGGTGGTATAGCCGGCCAGAAGGCCGGTGAGATCGGAGATGGCCACGCCGGTGTGGGCGTCGCCGTAGTCGATGGCCATGATGCGCATGCCGAAGCTCCTTGACAGCGGGCGCAGCCCGCGATATAGTAGTGGGCGGCGTACCGCCGCAATTTTTTATTATACTATATTTATTTGGCAAAAAAAAGTGGCATATTCGAAAAAAATGTATTGACCTTCCGGGGGCTCCGTGGTATAGTAATGATTACCTGTGGAAATGGGGCTTTCTTTTTGTGCGCTTTTTTTCGCTTTTGGCGCCGGGAAAGCCGCCGTTTTCGGAGCAGGGAGGCAATCGGTACAGGCCGCAGAGCCTGCATACATGAATAAGGAGGTGCCGTTAGGAGATGCGCGTTAAAATCACCCTGAGATGCAACGAGTGCAAGCAGAGAAACTACAACACGGTCAAGAATAAGAAGAACGATCCTGATCGTCTGGAGATGAACAAGTACTGCCCCTTCTGCAGAAAGCACACGGTCCACTCTGAGACCAAGTAAGGAAAGGGAGAATTCATCATGGCAGAAGAAAAGAAGGTCAAGAAGGATCGGGGCCGCTGGTTCCGCGAGATGAAAAGCGAACTGAAGAAGGTCGTGTGGCCTACCCCCAACAAGGTCGCCAAGAACACCGCCACGGTGATTCTGTGCTCCCTTGCCATCGGCGTATGTATCTGGGTGTTCGACGGCGTGGCCGCTCTGTTCATCAAGACCCTGCTCGGCGTCTTCGGGGCGTAAGAGGTAGGGGGAAATGGCCGATAATGCGAGATGGTATGTGGCCCATACCTATTCCGGCTATGAAAACGCCGTAAAGACCACGATTGAAAAATTTGTTGCCAACCGCCACCTGGAGGACATGATCCTGGACATCCAGATCCCCATGGAGAAGGTGACCGAGATCAACGACGCGGGCGTGGCCAAGGAAGTGGAGCGCAAGGTGTTCCCCGGCTATGTGCTGGTGAAGATGGTCATGACCGACGACACCTGGCACCTGGTCCGCAACGTCCGGGGCGTCACCGGCTTTGTAGGCGAGGCCAGCAACAAGCCCATCCCCCTCACCGAGGAGGAGGTCCTTGCCCTGGGCATGGAGAAGCACGAGATCGTGGTGCTTTACAAGGTGGGAGACCGGGTCCGCATCAACGACGGTCCCCTGGAGTCCTTCACCGGCACGGTGGAGGAGATCGACCCGGAGAAGAACAAGGTCTCCGTAGTGGTATCCATGTTCGGCCGGGAGACCCCGGTGGAGCTGGAGCTGGACCAGGTGGAGGTCGTGGACTGACCGCGCCCGCCAGATTGATTGTAAGCATGCTTTTTTGCCGCTTTGCGGCATCGTGGGAGGGGCTCTCCGAGAGAGAGACAGGCCCCGCCACCACCACATTTTATCAAGGAGGTGCCTGAACATGGCACAGAAAGTCGTAGGATACGTCAAGCTGCAGATTCCTGCAGGCAAAGCAACCCCCGCGCCCCCTGTGGGCCCCGCTCTGGGCCAGCACGGCGTCAACATCGCCGCTTTCACCAAGGAGTTCAACGAGCGCACCAAGAACGACATGGGCATGATCATCCCCGTGGTCATCACCGTGTATTCCGACCGCTCTTTCTCTTTTATCACCAAGACTCCTCCCGCCGCGGTCCTCATCAAGAAGGCCTGCAACATCGAGTCCGGTTCCGGCGTGCCC
>CALWYI010000119.1 GCA_944385715.1 uncultured Oscillospiraceae bacterium
ATTTTGGAGGGAGGGAAATAGATGTCTGAAGTTCATGTCAAGGAAAATGAGTCTCTGGACAGCGCGCTGAAGCGTTTCAAGCGCAGCTGTGCCAAGGCCGGCGTTCTGGCCGAGGTCCGTCGCAGAGAGCATTACGAGAGCCCCAGCGTTAAGCGCCGCAAGAAGTCCGAGGCTGCTCGCAAGAACCGCAATAAGCGTTACTATTAATGGCAAAGGGGATCCCCACAGGGGGTCCCCTTTTCATATCATATCATGTGCCGCGGCGGATCGCAGGCCGCTGCGGTGGAGAGGAGAGAGCGCTATGCTGCGTCTGCGCCCCTATAAGCCCATGGACGCGGGACGGATCGTCACCTGGGTAGAGGACCGGGACACCTTTTCCGCCTGGTGCGCCAATCACATGGACTGGCCTCTGACGGAGGCGGTTCTGCAGGAGTTCTGCGGGACCTTTGAAAGCCAGGAGGACCGCTGGCTCATGACGGCCCTGGACGAGAAGGGCGTCCCGGTGGGATTCCTCATGATGAGCCAGGCGGACTACGCCGGGGACAGCATCCACCTGGGGCTGATTATTGTGGACAGCCGCCGCCGGGGGCAGGGCCTGGGCACCGCCCTTCTGCGGCTGGTGCTCTCCTACGCCCGGGAGAGCCTGGGAATGAAGCGGGTGACGCTGCGGGTGTTCGACCGCAACGCCGCCGCTAGGGCCTGCTACCGGAAGGCGGGCTTCCGGGAGGTGTCCCTGGACCGGGGCTGCTTCCCCCACGGGGCGGATCGCTGGGACTGCTGGAATATGGAGGCGCTGCTCTAACCCCGCTGAGGGACGCCGCTCCCCTGGCGGGTGAACAGCTGGGGCAGCAGGTCCTCGCTCTCCGGATAGAGAAGGAAGCCGGTGGGAATGCCCAGGGCGTTTCCCGCCTGGATCTTCCGGGAGATGGTGTGGGCGTCGTCAAAGAGGATGAAGTGGCTCTCCCCCTCCCGGAGGCAGGTGAAATACCGGGCGCAGAGGTCCGCGGAGTAGAACACCGCGGGCCTCTTCTCCGCCATGAGGGCCGCCAGGGCCTCCCCGGTGAGGGGCAGGCCCTCCCCGGAGGGGCAGGGCAGCGGGAAGTCCATCCGCAGGCGCTGCAGGTCCAGGGCCAGCCTTCCGGACCCGAAGCGCCGGACGGCCTCCTCCAGCCGCTGCTGCAGAATACCTCCGGAGAGAGCGGTACAGATGAGCACGTGGGTCAGGGGGAGCAGGGGACCATAGGCCTCAGGCACGTAGAGGCGTTTGTTCCCCCGGGCGAGGAGCTGGGACAGGGCCAGGAGGAAGGCTGTGCGGTCCTCGCTCACAGACTGTTCGAAGTCGGCCACCGCCCCGGAAAAGCCCCGGCTCACACACTCCCGCCACACCTCCCGGCAGAGGGCGTCCCGGTCCCGGATAGGGCCGCAGTCCCTGTCCTCCAGGACCATGAGTCCCCCTTTGGCCTGGGAGAGCTGGTTCTGCCGCAGCAGCCGCCCCTCTGGGCCCACCCGGTAGGCGGCGTGAGCCAGCCGCCGGGTGTAGCGGCCGGCCTTGTGGATCTGGTCCGGCGTCACGGTCAAAAAGATCTGCACAGGTTTGTTCCCCCCTTGTGGATGCGGATAGGCCGTGTTATACTGAGATAAATTATGCGACGGAGGAGGGCGCTATGCCATTTTCCCTGATCCCCCACCGGGTACTGGACCGGTATACCCAGGTGACCCCCCGGCTGCTGGAGCGCCTGGGCGTACAGTTGCTGCTGTGCGATCTGGATTACACCCTGGCGCCCAAGTCGGTGCCCCGGCCGGACGAAACTTTGCGCGCCTGGCTCAGGGACTGCCGGGACGCCGGCGTCACGGTGATGATCCTCTCCAACAACCGCTCCAGCCGCCGGGTGGAGACCTTCTGCCGGGACCTGGGGATCTCCTACGTGGGCCACGCGGGGAAGCCGTCCCGCCGGGGCTACCGGGCGGCCATGGAACAGACCGGTATCCCCGCGGAACACACCGCCATGCTGGGGGACAAGCTCCTCACCGACGTGCTGGGCGCCCGCAGGAGCGGCGTCCTGGCGCTGATGGTGGAGCCTCTGGGGGGGCCGGTGGGGCCGTGGAACCATGTGCTGCACCTGCTGCAGCGCCCCTTCAAGGCCGTCGCGAGAAGGAGATGTACGAACCAATGAGCAGATTTGACAAGATCGCGGCCCGTCTGGCGGATTACGGCCTGGACGCCATGCTGATTACCAGTGAGCCCAACCGGCTGTACGCCACCGGCTTCCACTCCTCGGCGGGCATGGCCGTCGTCACCGCCGACGGCAGCTACTTCTTCACCGACAGCCGGTATATCGAGGCGGCCTCCAAGCGCATCGACAACTGCCAGGTCCTGGAGAATACCCGGGAGAAGCCCATGACCGCCCTGGCGGCGGAGGTCATCGCCCGCCACGGCATCAAGCGCATGGGCTTTGAGGAGACCTATACCACGGTGTCGGAATGCGACCTCTGGCGGGAGAAGCTCTCCTGTGAGCTGATCCCTGCCGCCGGGCTCCTGGGAGAACTGCGGGCGGTGAAGGACCAGGGGGAGATTGATACCATGGTCGCCGCCCAGCGCATCGCGGAGAAGGCCCTCACCCAGGTGTTGGACTTCATCCGGGTGGGCCGGACGGAGAAGGAGATCGCCGCGTTTCTCCAGTACCAGATGCTGCTGGGGGGCGCGGAGAAGATGTCCTTTGAGCCCATCGTGGTCAGCGGCGCCAACAGCAGCATGCCCCACGGCGTGCCCACGGACAAGCCGGTGGCGAAGGGCGACTTCATCACCATGGACTTCGGCTGCGTCTACAACGGCTACTGCTCCGACATGACCCGGACGGTGGCGGTGGGCGGCGTCACCGAGGAGATGGAGAAGGTGTACCACACGGTGCTGGAGGCCCAACTGGCGGGCATTGCCGCCACCCGGGCCGGGGCTACCGGAAAAGCGGTCCACATGGCCGGCGCCGATGTCATCGGCAGGGCGGGCTATGGGGCCTACTTCGGCCACGGCTTCGGCCACAGCCTGGGGGTGGAGATCCACGAGTCCCCCAACGCCTCCCCCGCCAACGAAAAGCCTCTGCCCGCCGGCGCGGTGATCTCCGCCGAGCCCGGCATTTACCTGCCCGGTCGCTTCGGCGTGCGCATCGAGGATGTGGTGGTGGTGCAGGAGGGGGGCTGCGAGGACATCACCCTGGCCCCCAAGGAGCTGCTGATTCTGTAAAATCGGTTGTATTACCCGCATGACGAAAGCCGGGACACGGAATTTTCCGTGTCCCGGCTTTTTTCGGCTGTATAGGCGCTCAATTGGCTTTCCGGGCGGCGATGGCCCGGTCCAGCCAGTCCTTGCCGTCCACGAAGCGGGAGACGATGTAGGAGACCACATAGTCCCCGGCGGAGTTGATCATGGTGGCAGGGGGGTCCACCAGATTGCCGATGGTGATGGCAATGGGATAGGCCACCTCCATCTGGGTGGGGAAGAAGATGGAGCACATGATGAACTCGCCGATGTAGCCGCCGCCGGGCACGCCGGACATGCCCACGGAGGAGAGCACCGCCACCAGGATCACCAGGATGAAGTCCCCCAGGCTGTTGAAGGGTTTGCCGAACACGCCGAAGAGGAAGGCGATCTTCAGTACGCAGGAGAAGCAGGAGCCGTCCATGTGCATGGTGGCCCCCAGGGGCAGCACGATCTCGCTGACGTCCTTGGAGATGCCGGTCTCCTCCGCCTCCTCCATGTTGGTGGGAATGGTGGCCACGGAGGAGCAGGTGCCCAGGGACGTGATGGCGGGCCGGGCAATGTGGCGGAACATGGTGCGGATGCCGTGTTTGCCGCCGCCGAACCAGGCGAAGAGGGGGAAGGCGGTGAAGATGTAGATGAGGCACAGGGGATAGTACACCGCCAGGGCCCGGCCATAGTCCGCGGTGATCTGGGGGCCGTATACCGCCACCAGATCGGCGAAGAAGCCGAAGAAGGCGATGGGGGCGTAGTAGGTCACCAGCTTCACCACCACCATCATGGCCTCGGAGATGCCGGTGAGGAGCTTTGCCACATTGCTCTCAGGCCCGGGCCCCAGGTTCACGCCGAAGCCGAAGAGAATGGAGAAGACGATGAGGGGCAGCATGGCGCTGCGGCTGAGGAGCAGGGAGAAGTCGCTGACGGTGAAGAAGTTCACGATCAGGTTGGGGATGGAGATGGGTTCGTCCACCGTACCGGCGGCCAGGTCGCTCCAGGGCTCCAGCACCGGCGGGATCAGCTTCATGAGGACGATCATAATGGCCGCGGCGATGGCACCGGTGACCACGAAGGTGAGGATGGTGGTGCCCATGATCTTCCCGGCCCGTTTGCGGCTCTTCATGGTGGCGATGGACCCGGAGATGGAGGCGAACACCATAGGCACCACGATGCAGAACATCAGGTTGATGAAGAGGGTGCCCAGGGGCTTGAGAACGGTGGCGCCGGCCTGAATCACCTCATCCCCCTCCTTCACCTGGGGGAAGAGCCAGCCGGTGAGGGCGCCCAGGATCATGGACGCCAGCATGATGCCGAGAAAAACATAGTTGCGGGCCACGGATTTTTTGTTTAACTGGTTGCTCATAAGGTTCCTCCTTTTCCATTCCACAGTAACACAAATATTATAGATGCGCGAGGCCGTGCACAAGGTCAGAGTGCCAGCTCCTCGTCCCGGATCTCCCCGGTGCAGACAGTGTTGGTGGGACCGGTGAGCCAGAGGGACTTTACGGCGGCGCCCTCCCGGGCCACGGTGACATGCAGGGTCCCGCCGGGAACGGATACCGCCACGTCCTCGCCGCTGACCAGGCCTTTCAGCGTCAGAGCCAGCACCGTGGAGCCGGTGCCGGTGCCGCAGGCGTAGGTGAAGTCCTCCACCCCCCGCTCATAGGTCAGCTCCACCACCTGGTCCGGGCCGACGACGTCATAGAAGTTGACGTTGGCGCCCTTGGGGAAGGCGGGATGCCAGCGGAGAGACCGGCCCAGAGACCGCAGCTCATCCATGGTTTTGTCCCTGAGGCCGGGATAGGGGACTACGGCGTGGGGAAGGCCGGGATCGCCCAGCTCGATATAGGAGCAGGGCCAGGGTTTACCGGCCGCTTCCACCGGGTAGTCCAGCCGGATCACAGTGGGGTCGGTGAGGCGGATACGGTAGTTGCGCTGGTCGATCCGTTTGCCGGTAACGATACCGGAGGCGGTCTCCACCGTCTGATCTTCACCGGCCAGACCGTTCTCATAGCCGTAGCGGCAGATGCACCGGGCTCCGTTGCCGCACATTTCACCCACGGAGCCATCGGAATTATAGAACAGCATACGGTAGTCGCCGCCCTGACTGGGAGCCTCCACCACCATGAAGCCGTCAGCCCCGATGGACAAATGTCGGTGACAGAGGAGCCGGGCCATGGCGGGAAAGAGGCTGTGGTCCAGCTTCTCCTCTATATTATTGAGAATGATAAAGTCATTGCCCGCGCCGTTCATTTTCCAAAAGCGCACAGGGATCCCTCCCTTTGATCAAAAATGTCAATAATAGAATACACGATGCACTATTAAAAGTATATAGGAAAGATTGACAATGTGAACTCTAAAAAGTGCGAAAAACCCTGCATTTTGTGTTCTGAAGCGGTAACAGTAAAAGTGGTGGAAGAATGTCTTTGGGGAGTGGTGAAAAAAAGCGGAAAAATTTCGGTAAAAGGAGTTGACAAATGCAGAAAGGTCTGGTATATTAAGCAAGCTGTCTGGAACGCGGCGGTCGGGCCGGCGTCGAGAGCAAAAAAACTTCAAGCG